>JAAZKQ010000299.1 GCA_012799755.1 Lentisphaerota bacterium
CATACCGTCCATATTGTCCATAGCAGCTTGCGGGAACAACAATGATCAAGGAGTGACCGCTTACATGCCGTCTTTCCGCTTGTGTCTGTTTCGCCATTGACTTTGTGTGTCTGCGTACTTATGGTTTCTACTTTCCGGCCTATTCCGAAATCGTTTCAGTTTTCATCCCTAATCCGAGGTGCATCATGATCCACTGGCGTTCTGTCCGTTGCGGGTTGCTGCTTGCCGCTTTTTTCAGCGGCCTGGTCTTTGCGCAGGAGAGTTATCGCGACAACTGGTTTCCCTTCGTGATTACCGACGTGGCCGACGAGGAGACGGCCGGCACGCCCATTGATCTGTCCTACCTCAATCCTCAGCCCGCCGGCGCCAATGGCTATTTGCGGGTTGACGGCGAACGCGTGGTTGACGGTCGCGGTCAGGTTGTGCGGCTCTACGGCAGCAACATCTGCGATTATCATCCCATGCCGCCGAAGGAGGACGCGCCGCGGGTCGCCCGCCGCCTGAAGCAATTCGGCATCAACTTCATCCGCCTGCATTACTTTGATTTTGCCAAGGCGCCGGCGGGTATTCTCAATGCGGACATGCAGACGCTCAACCCCGAGAAGCTCGACCAATTCGATTGGCTCATCGCCAACCTGAAGGAAAATGGCGTTTACGTTGACATCAATCTGCATGTGTGCCGCCCCTACCCGAATATGCCGGATAGCATACACCGTTTCGGCAAGGGCATTGATTTCATCCACGAGCCCTACATTGAGTCGCAGAAACGCTATGCGCGCGACCTCATCGGCCACCGCAATCCCTATACCGGTCTGACCTACGCGGAAGACCCGGCTGTCGCCCTCATCGAAATCAACAACGAGAACACGGTGTTTTCCATCTGGACGCGTCTGGCGGCGCTGCCGGAGGAATTCAGCAAGCCCATCCAGGAGCGCTGGAATCGCTGGCTCGTCAAAAAATACGGCACGAGCGACAAGCTCCGCCAGGCTTGGAACAGCGAGGTCGCCGGCGAACGCGGTCCCGAATTGCTGGGCAATGGCGATTTCCGCAAGGGCACCGCCATCTGGCACTTCGAACACGTCAAGCCCGGCGAGGCCACGGCCACGGTCGTTGAGGATGCCGAGCTGGGCCGCTACTTGCGTTGGGAAGTGACCAAGCGGGGCGCCGCCGACTGGCATTTGCAGTTTTACAACAGCAATCTGCCTGTGGAACACGGCAAGAAGTACGCTCTGACCTTCAAGGCCCGTTGCCCTGACGCCACGCCCAAAAATCTCGCCATTCGCCTGATGATGCAACGCAGTCCGTGGCGGAATGCCGGCGGCAGCGCTACCTTTCTGGTCGGTAATTCCTGGCGCGAATACAGTTTAAATACGATCATTGACAATCCCGACGACATTCCCATCCGCCTGAATTTCTCCGTCAACAACCATCTGGCGACCTTCGAGATCGCCGACGTGTCATTGCGCGAGGGCGAGTACGCCGTCAAGGGGCTGTACGCCGGCGAAACTCTCGAAGCAGCCAATGTGCCGCTGGTCGCCGACAGCGCCTGCGTGCCGCGTACGCTTGATTATCTCGCGTTCCTTATGGACGCCGAAGGCGAGTATGTCCAAGCCATGCGGCGGGTGCTCAAGGACGAGCTGGGCTATCAGGGCATGGTGCTCTGTAGCCAGGCCAGCTACGGCGGGCTGGCGGGCTATCTGCGGGAAAGCCGCCATAGCGACCTCATTGACATGCATAGCTATCCCTGTCATCCGTCCAGGGGCACAGATGAAGAGGGCCGTCGCATCCTTCACGTTCGCAACGAATCCATCGTTGCCAAGGCCTTCGGCAGCTTGGAGGGCGCCGCGCTCTGGCGGGTGCCGGGCATGCCCTTCGTGATGACGGAGTTCGACGTCAATCCACCCAACGACCATGCGTCGGAGAACTTCCCGCTGCTGGCGCTCTTGGCGGCTTACCAAGGCTGGGCGGGCTTCGCCGAGTATTCGTGGTACAACTTCCAGGAGAACAAGCACGGTCACAGCCGCATTCGCAGCCACTTCGCCACCACCGGCCACGCCGGCCAGATGGCCTTCGTGCCCGCCATGGCCTTGCTTTTCCGCCAAGGGCTGGTCAAGGAAGCCAAGGAGCCGCTGCAACTGCGCTGGACGGAGGCCGAATTGGCCGGGCCCTTCATCTCCAATCAATCGTACGGCGTGAGGGAAATCTTCGCTCGTCTCGGGGGAGATCGTTCCGACGTCTGGCGCCGCCGGGTCAGCAGCCGCCTGGTGGCCGGCACCGAAAGCAGCCTTGTCGGCAGCAGCGGCCGGGACGCATCGCACATCGTGAGCGACACGGGTGAAATCCTCTTCGACCGCCGCAACGACGGCGAGGAATACCTGCAGGTTAATGCGCCGGCTGCACGCCTGCTTATCGGCTATGTCGGCGGGCGGGATTTCACCCTCGGCGATGTCGCCTTGAGCGTCAAAACCGGTACATACCGCAACTACGCCAATATCGCGCTGGTTGCCTTGGATGAGAAACCCATTGCCGAATCCCGACGCCTGTTGCTTACCGCCGTGGCTCGGGTTGAAAACAAGTACCAGCAGTGGAATGAAGCACGCACGACCATTGGTCCCAAATGGAGTGAAGGCCCGACTATGGCCGAGCCCGTGCCGCTGACCATTACCCTCCCCGGCGGCGGCTGGCGCGCCAGCACCCTCAGCGGCAAGGGGCAAGTCATGGCGGCGGTGCCCATGCAGGGCAGTGCCCTCAGCAGCGCCCCCGAGCACGAAACGGTCTGGTATCTCTTCGAGAGAAACTGAGCTTTGCTGCACGCAAGCGTGCGGCCACGGGACGCCGGGGCACACGCGCCTTGGTGCCTCGCATAAACCGGGGCGGGTACGCAGGGCGCCTCTGCACTGCGCTTGGGCCTATGCCGCACGCAAACGTACGGCAACGGGACGCTGAGGTACACGCGCCTTGGTGTCTCGCATAAATCAGGGCGGGCACGCAGGGCGCTCCTACGATGCCGCCCGAGACGGGATAGGGA
>JAAZKQ010000300.1 GCA_012799755.1 Lentisphaerota bacterium
CAATCGCTTCGTCCGCCGCGACACCGAGCGCGAGGAGGAGGCCCAGGCGCTCATCCTCGCGGCCGGCTTCGTCCACAGCGACAACAGCTGGCATGGCCTCCGCCTGACGGAAAGCCACGCCATCTGGACCTTTATGCAGGAAACCACCAGAAAGCTGCCGCAGCACTGGCTCATTTTCTGGACGCCGCAGGTGCGCGCCAACCTCGCCGCCTGCTCCGAAGCGCGCCTGGACATCCAGACGCTCGACGAAGGCGATTCCTGGTTCTCCACCACTTGCAACCTCAAGGCCGCCGACGGCACGCCCATTCCTTTCCAGCTCGCCTTGGAAGCCATTCAACGCGACGATGATTTCATCCGCCTGCCCAATGGCGCCATCGTCAAGCTGCCCCTGGAGCTCTTCCGAGTTCTGCGGACCATGAGCAAGCGCGCCAGCGCGCGGAAAGACAACGCCTTCCATTTCACCCGCTGCCACGCGCTGGCCCTGGCTGATGAGGTCGCGCCCTTCTGGGCCGGCCCCCGCCCCAACTGGCATGCCCTGCGGGATAAGCTGCTGCACCCGGAAACCGAGCCCGAACGTCCCCTGCCCCCCGCCCTGCGGGAACGCCTGCGCGACTACCAGCGCGAAGGTGTTCGCTGGCTCTCCGTCCTCGAAAGCTGCGGCTTTCATGGCATCCTGGCGGACGAAATGGGCCTGGGCAAGACCGTCCAGGCGCTGGCGGCCATCGTATCGCGCAAGGTCATGGAATTGAGCGACAAGCCCTCGCTGGTCATCTGCCCCACCAGCCTGCTGGACAACTGGTACGCCGAGGCACAGCGCTTTACCCCGGAGCTGCGCAGCATCATCATCCGCGGCAATGAGCGCGCCAAAGTCTTCCAAGACCTTGACCAGTACGACCTCATCATTACCTCCTACGCGCTCTTGCGCCGCGACTCCTTCGAATACGAAAGCATGGAATTCGACTATGTCGTCCTTGACGAAGCACAGCACATCAAGAACCCCCGTACCGCCAACGCCCATGCCTGCAAAGAACTCAAGGCCGATCACCGTCTCGTGCTCACCGGCACGCCCATCGAAAATTCGCCATCGGACCTCTGGTCGCTCTTTGACTTCCTGCTGCCGGGTTACCTGGGTTCCCATCGTGATTTTCGACAGCTCTACGAGAAGAAGCAGGACGGCGGCCAACGCGCCAAACTGGCCGAACATCTCGCCGCCTTGGTTCGGCCATTCATTCTCCGGCGCACCAAACAGGAAGTCTGCGCAGAATTGCCCGCCAAGCTGGAACAGATTCTCTACTGCGAACTAGGCGACGAGCAGCGTCGTCTCTATGACAATCTGCTGCTCGCCGGCCGCAAGCTCCTCGAACTGGCCAAACGCGAAGGCTGGCAGGAACACCGCTTCGATGTGCTGGCGACCCTGCTGCGCCTGCGCCAGGCATGCTGCCACCCGGCACTGCTTCCGCAAGAGTACCTGGGTTCTTACCCCAAGGACATGCCGTCAGTGAAATTCGAACTGGCCAAGGAGGTCATTCTGGAAGCCATTGACAGCGGCCACCGCATCCTGCTGTTCAGCCAATTCACCAGCGTGCTCGGACTCTTCCCCGACTGGCTGAAAAAGGCGCGCATTCCCTATGAATACCTGGACGGCAACACCAAGGACCGGCAGCAACGCGTGGAGAATTTCAACCAGAACAGCAACATCCCGGTATTCCTGCTGAGTCTCAAGGCCGGCGGCGTCGGTCTCAATCTCACCGGCGCCGACACGGTAATCCACTACGACCTGTGGTGGAATCCGATGGTGGAAGACCAGGCCACCGACCGCACCCACCGCATCGGTCAAAACCGCACCGTCACGTCCATCAAATTGGTCACCAAAAATACCATCGAAGAAAAGATCCTCAGTCTGCAAGACGCCAAACGCGAGACCTTCCACCGCCTCCTCGGCGGTGCGCCAACAGCCATCCACGACCTCAGCCCCGAAGACGTCGAATTCCTCCTCGAACAATTCTGATCCGCCACACGTCTAACTCGCCAAGGAGGCACATCATGCGCAAGACCATCGCCATCGCCTTTAGTGTCGTTCTTTTGATTGCCGGTGCCGCCCCGGCGCAGCAGAAACGCGGCGATAAAGCGCCGCGCCGCAACGAACAACAGCAGAAAAAGACCAAAACCGCAAAAAATCTCATCGTCAATGGCGATCTCGAAGACGGCAGCGGCAAATCGCCCAAGGGCTGGAGCGCCGTTGACGGCATGATGAGCAGCTGGGGCAACGACGGCAATCCTGGACGCTGCCTGGTCTTCGACACCAGCGTGTTGCAAGTGGACAAAAAGAAGTACCTCGAAGCCGAAGAGGAATTCAAGGGTCGCGGCGCCACCAGCAAAAAGAATCAGTACGAGACGGTCGGCGCCCACGAAGGCGTCTGGGCCTTCTCAACACCCATTGATCTCAAACCCGACGACGAGTACTTCGTCCTCGGCGCCGATGTCTGGGCGCCGGCGAAATCCACCGAGATTTTCGCGCCGATGGTCTTCATCCGCGGCTTCCAGCGGGTGAAGGCCGAGGATGCCGGCCAGGCGTCCTCCTACTTCCATGTCCCCCATGAAGGCGGTCCCGCCTACGGCGAAATGTTCGGGCCCGACAAAAATTTCCGGGCTTCCCGCGAAGGCGACTACCTCATGGTCTATCGCCACACACTGACCTGCCGCTCAGTCAAGCCCAATAGCTGGCGACGCTATGAGCTGGGCTTCAAGCTGCCCAGCATGGCCCGCTTTCGCCCCGAGCGCATCTGGATCAAGCCCTACGCGTTCTGGCCCCTCGGCGTCTACAAATTCGACAATATCACCCTCCGCCGCTCAACCAAAGCCGAGGTTGACGAGGTCAATCGCCGCCGCCCCTCCATCAAAGAACTTGAGGAATAAGGCTGTGCCAGCGGCAAGACAGGCCGCCATAATCTGCGGAATCTGCGGATAAAAAAGGGCTTTTCTCGGGTGGATCAGTCTGATCTGTCGGATCAGCGGACGAATCGGACGGATCGGACGGATCAGACAAATCCGGCGACGTAATCAGGCCAATCAGGCCAATCTGTCCGCGAACAAACCTTCCACCACCAACCAACCAACCCTCAAAAATAATCTGCGAAAATCTGCGGAATCTGCGGATAAAACAAAACCTTCGCGCCTTCGCAGCCCGGCGGCGTGAATTGCCGCGTAGCGGCAAGACATGACGCCATAATCTGCGACAATCTGCGTAATCTGCGGATAAAAAACTTCTCGGATAAAAAAACTCTGCGGATAAAAAACTTACCTGCCGGCGCCCATGTTGTAGAGCCAGGCGCCGCCAAAGGCGTCAACAACGCCCGTCTTGACAAAACGCTTCTGCTTGCCATCCCAGCGGTACGCGAGAAAATAATCCGGCACGTCAAAGTTTACCGTATTCGGCGCGCCCGCGAACTGCCACTTGCCTACGGTGCCGCCAATCGCCTCAACGGGCGGCGTCATCAGGATGCTGCCGAGTGCCGGCTTTGCACCGAACACCCAATAGGCCTGGCCGCCGCGGATACGCGACGCCTTGGCGTAAACCCGCCGCTGCACGTCATAGGCCACCGGCTGTCTGGCTGCGATAATCTCGTCGCTTTTACCTCGGCTGATCTCCCCCGGCAGCGAAAAGACCTGCCAGCCCTCTCCCGTCAGCGCGGGCAAGTTCGCCGGGACACTGGCCTTAATCACCTGCAGTGATACCGGCTCGCTGCTGATCTTGCCCTCCTGCCGCGCCTGTGCGGTGATGGTCGCGCTTGCGGTCAAAGTCAGAGCTGCCGTGTAGACTTGCTCAACACCATTGTCGAGCTTGTAGTAGACCGTCGCCCCGACCGGGCCGACCAAAGTCAGCGTCGCCTTCTCGTCAAAAACCGGCGGCTCGCTGTAGGGCCGGCCATCCAGCAGACAGGTGAAGGTCGGCGGCGCCAGCTTCGTGAAAGTCTTGGTCACCACCTCACTGTTGAGGGCGCCGGGCGCCACCGCCATCACGTTGATCGTCGTGTCGCCGCGCAATTCGTAGGACGCCCCCTTGAAAGTCCCCGCTCCCGGCGTGCCATCCGCATTCACCTGCGGCAGCGTGGCGCCCAATGCGTAGTAAAACAGCGCATTTGAGGTCTCGCAGCTGAAGTCAAGCCGGGCGGCGCCGGAAAAGGGCTGCTGCGTGAGAGTCACCCGCGGCGGCCCTGCCTTCTTAGTATAGAGGCCGGTATACACCTTGCCGTCCACCGGCTGGCCGTTTTCATAGATCACGACCGACACCGTGCAGGTCTCGCTGATCACAATGCCCGTCTCTGGATTATAGACCGGCGAGCTGCTCGTCGGCCTGCTGCCATCCGTGGTGTAGTGGAAAGTCAAACTACGGTAGGAACTGTAACACAGCACATTAAGCGTCTCGGCAAAACTTGTCGTGCCGGCCGGTGATGGGTCCATCCGAAAGAATATGTTGCCAAGATCCGGCGTCCACACAAAATTATCCAGCCATGCCTTATTATACAGCACCTCCCCCCACTCCTTGTCCACCTCAGGTTTTTCATAATCCACGCTACTGGGACCAAACAAGGCCACTGTAATGGTCCGCGAATACTTGTCGGTATCGAAATAGAGCTCCCAATCAATCCACCACTCGTCGTCCTCCAGAGGGTTCCACTTGCCGTCTTCATTCCAGTCTGCCTCGCCTTTGACCCACCAACCACTGTCATCCCAGATACGTCCGGTGACATAGTCCGTGTCGTAAAAACACAACTCAGACGAGTTGGTCTCATCAAGGGAAACCTTGTAGCGAAAGGACAAGGTTCCCGATCCTTGAAACGAGATGGTGAAAGATGATTCTTTCCGGGGATTTGCCTTGCCCGGCGCGGGGGCAACCAGATAATCGTTGTTAACTGTGGTAATGCCACTGAGGTCAACACTTGAGACATTGCCGGTCTTCCGCGACCAATCGCCACCGGCCGCCGAAAAGGTGACCCCAGCCGGTTGGTCAAGAGCCCTGCCGACGTCGGCCGCTGAAGCCCCCGCCCTGGCCACAGAGGCGCCAAATCCCCCCATGAGCATGGCCACAACCAAAAACCAACCGCTATATTTTTTGTTCACGATATGTCCTCCTGGTTTATCATCGCGTACTCACATTTACGAAGATGGTCCAAAATATAGTCCCAGCACCGTCCCTTTGCCCGAAAACGCGACGCTACACGCGGACTTTCAGAGTAATTGGCCGACAACCGGGGACTCCTGGAAGCGCCGCGCCGTCGCGTGAGACAGCAGCAATCTGCGGTAATCTGCCTCAATCGGCGAAAAAACCGGCGGCGTGGCTCGGCAGTGCCGCGCAGCGGCGATGCGAGACATGCCGCCAAAAATCTGCGCCAATCGGCGTAATCTGCGGATAAAAACCTTCACGCTTTCGCCTGAGACCGCTTGGACTCACTGGCCGCGGCGCCGGAGCGAGGACTCACGACTCATAAGGCAAGAGCCCATGGATTGGACAACCGGACGCCCGGGACCGCGGGGAGTGACACATTGACCCAGGGGACTAATTGGCCGACAACCGGGGACTCCTGGAGGACAACACGTATCAATGGGTGACCGGTTACCCTTTTGGGTAAACGTTCCAGCGGAGCGGGTTTATTATGCGGGACTGTAGCGTGGGGGTAGTTTCAAACCTTGTGGAGGGATTTGATAAAGCAGCCCTGGGGCTCGTGGGAGGTGGCCAGGGTTTGCAGGTGCAGGTAAGAGAGGCCGAATTGCGGCGGCTTGGCGATGCTGGCGTTGAGGATGATTTTGTCATCGCAGCTGAGGGTGACATTGCGGGTGTCAAGGTCCCAGCTGAGCTGGAGGGTTTTCCAGACCTTGGCGCCGATAAGGGCGGCATCAACGGCGCAGGAAAAGGGACTGAGTTCGGCGGCGTAGGGATCACAGGGGTTGAACCAGCAGTCGCTGAGGGTGACGGAACAGCCGGCGCCGGCGATGTAGATTTCGATGCTGAGTTGGCCTTGGCGCGCGGCGGGGAAATTCCAGACGACGCCTTGGCGGTCGGAGTAGAGGCGTTCGTCATGGATGCGGGCGATGTGGAGGACTTCGCGAATGCCCGTGGGATTGTCTGGTTCGCGGGCGAGCGTGGCGCCGGGGCAGCGATTCCAGGCGCAATGACCGGCCCAACCGCGGGAATTGCCGGTGAGGCTCTTGACGTAGAGGTGGGTACTGAGATCGCCGAGGCCGTGACGGAAGTCCTCGCGGCGCTCGGTTTCGTAAAGCCAGCCCGGATCGAAGAGCAGCAAACGACGCGCGGCGGGATTTTGGCCGAGGGCGATAAGAACCTTGCCGTTGGGCAATTCAAGAGCTTGTGACTGGTGAACGCTCTTGTCGTGTTCATGCAGAGCGTCGTTGCCGAGGCTGCGGAAATCCACCTGGTTGCGTACGCTGTTGAGGTAGAGTTCGCGAAAGCCGCGCCAGGACTTGCCGTCGTCGTCAGAGATGGCGGCGTGGATGGCATCGCGGTTGGTGAAGACGGTTTCCCAGCGGCCCCGGCGTTCGCCGTCGTTGAGTTCGGGCATGGTGTCGGGATCATCCTTGGGCAATGCCTGGGTGTTGTTCCAGAAGAAGAGAATACGGCCGTCATGCAGGCGCAGGAATGTCGGCATGGTATTGGTGGCGTGAAAATGCGGCATGGGTTCGGGGCCCGTCCAGCTGTCGCCGCCATCGCTGGAGCGATAGAGATAGTGGCAGTTGAAACTGGTGCGGACGGCCATCAGCAGCGCGCCGTCGCTAAGTTCGACGACCGTGGGTTCGCAGCAGTAGTTGTTCCAGCGCAGACCGCGGTCGGGATAGATCAGCTTGTCGCAGCTGACATTGGGTTCGATGATGCGACGTCGCCAGGTTTTGCCGTCGTCATCGGAGAGCAGGGCGGTTGCCCACTGGGCGCCGTCTTTGCCGGTGGTGGCGCCGACGCAGAGCCAGCGTTGGCGATGCTGGAGGGGCTGCGGCTGGCGGAAGAAGCGGAAATCCGGAAAGTCAAGGAACTCGACGCTTTTCTCGCAGCCGCCGGGTCCTTGAGCGGAGCGGATAAGTGCGGGGCCCTGCTTGCCGGCGGCGTGCAGTGAAGGCAGGGCAAGGGCCTGCTTGGTGATGTTGCAGATGGTTAGGAAGTCACCGGAGTAGGGGCTTTGCACCATGGCGCCGAGTTCGTCGTCATTAAAGACCACGACCTTTTTCCAGGACAGGCCCCAGTCGCGCGAGGAGACGTAGACCCGTCGGGGCTCGTCGGCGATGATTTCCCAGCCGTAGTGGCGGATTTCGCCATCGCGCAGGACGCAACCATCGCGATGGGCGTACCAAGGCTGGACGCCCACCGGTTTGGGTGCCCAGATAGCCTGGTGCATGAAGGCGTCAGAGGCGCTCAGTTCGGGGAAGCTTTGCTGAAACATGGTCGTCTCCTGGGGCAGGGGTGTACAGGGGAGTAGGCGGGAACTATGGCGATGTGGTTTTCTGCACGAAGCCAGCGATGATTTTATCGGCCAAAGGCTCTTATTTTTGGTATTTGGCGTTGAATGCCTTGAGGGCCTTTTCAAAGCAGAGCATGGGGATGCGGGCGCTGCCGGCGCCGAGGAGGCCGCCCCCGTGGCTGAACATGCCGCCGTGGAGTTCCGGCGTAATGCCGGTTTTGACGACCTTGCGAATGTCAATGCCACAGGGCAGGCAATCGAAATCAAGATTGGGTATGGGGTAGTTCGGGTTGACACTGAGGCAGATTTCTTGCATTTCGCGGGTGATGGCGATGGCGTCCTTGAGTTTGAGACCGCGCAGCTCGCAGACGATGGGACTGGCGGCGGCGGCAATGCCGCCGAGCCCGGCGCATTCGACCGTGCTGCTGTCACCAATCCATGGCAGCTGGTCTTTGATGCTGAAGTGCGGCGAGGTGTAGCGGCCTTTGATCATCATGGACGGCGCGGTGAACCATTCATCGCCGCCGAGGCCGGCGACCTTGATGCCGTATTCGACGCCATTGCCGCCAAAGGCGACGGTCATGGTGGAGTAGGGCGTATTTTTTGCCGAGAGCAGGGAGGCCATGCTGGCGCCTTGGCCCAAGCAATGGAAAATGCGGGGCGTCTCAACGAGGTAGTCCAGGCATTTGAGCATGGCTTCACGAGGAAGCTCCATGCGGAAAAGCTCGGGCAGGAGTTGCTTGCTGAGGATCAGGTCGGCGGCGCTTTGGCGGGAGTGGTGTTCGTCGCCCATCCGCAAGCCTTCGGCGATGATGGGCTTGAGAGGGATGCCGTCGCGGCGTTTGATGAGTTCGCGCAGGACGGGGAAGACCTTGTCGCGCATATAGCGCAGATTGGCGGCAATGTCCTCGCTGTAGAGACCCCAGCCGCAGAGGCCGCCCTGGAATGGGCCTTCGGCGGGAAAAGTCGCGGCGCGAACGCCGTTGTTTTGGTTTTCGATGACCATCATGGCTATGGACGGCGTGATGATGCCGGTGCCGGAGCCGACGGTATTGTGGTCAAGGGCGCTGCTGACCTTGATCTCGCCCTTGCTGAGTTTGGCGATGGCATCGTCTTCGCTTTTGGCCAAGCCTTCGTAGAGCGCGCCGCTGATCATGCCGCGACGGTGCAGGGGCGCCATGTCGGCGAAATCAATGGGCGGGCCGGAATGGAGGATCATATTGGGTTCAAGACCATCAACGACCTTACCAGCGGGCTGGATGTCAACCCATACCGGATTGGCGTTGATCAGTTCATTGACGGCACGCTCGTTGGCGGCGGCGATTTTTTCACTCAGGTTCATTTTGGCTGGTCCTTTTGGAGCCTCAGCTGCTTGCTTGTGGCTGGGGTTTTCGGAAAATCGTTATTTTGAGGATTTTATAGCAGATGAGGGCGACGGCAATGGTGCAGAGGATGGGCATGACGATGGCGAAGATGGCAACAAGAAATGCACCGATGTCCTCAATGGTGGAGACAATGAAGTTGCCGAAGCCGCCGGTGGTGATGGTTGAGGTGGCGCGGGCGGCGACGCTTCCGGCCTGAACGACGGTGGAGACGCCGCCGCCGGTGATGGCGGCAATGGACCATTGGAGGACGGGCGGCAGGGCGCCGAGTTGCGAGGCGGTGACGATGGTGCCGGCGACGATGGCGGCGGGGGTGGCAATCGTGTCAAGCAACTCATCAACCCAGGGAATGTAGTAGGCGGCGATTTCGATGATGGTGGCGGCGCTCAGCGCGATGAGTGCCGGCCATGATCCCAGCCAGGCGAAATTGGGCGCGAGTTCCAAATGGCCGGTCATATTGGCAATGCTCATGATGAGCAAGGGCACGAAGACGCGGAAGCCGCAGGCGGCGCTGAGGCAGACACCGATAACGAGGCCAAGGATGATGTCCATGTCGTGCAAGCTCCGGAAGGCGGCGTGTTGGCGGCGGGCGGCGCCCGTCGCGGGGGGATGACGTCAACGACAGCAATCATAGCTTTTCATTTGTGGCCTGCAAGGACACAGCGAATAAATCTTTATGCGGGTGGCAACCGGTCAGCGATTGATAACAGACATTTTTTTATCCGCAGATTACGCCGATTGGCGCAGATTATTAGCGGCATGTCTCGCATCGCCG
>JAAZKQ010000301.1 GCA_012799755.1 Lentisphaerota bacterium
CGGCGATGCGAGACATGCCGCCAATAATCTGCGCCAATCTGCGTAATCTGCGGATAAAAAAATGTCTGTTATCAATCGCTGACCGCTCGCCCTTAATTTCGGCATGCGGGCTTTTGCGGCATGGTCACAAGGCGCAGCAAGCGATATAGTACCGGTTTGCCGGATCGCACAAACCGCAGCCGGTCGCGGCCTGTCGTGTCGCCGTTCAGCTGCTTTTTCGCCTACTGCCTTACGCTGCCGGCATGGGCTGAACCCCATATCCATCAACAATCAAACGAGAAGTACGAAACACCGCTGTCTCGGCGGCGGCTCCCTGTGATTTATCTTCGGCGCGAATATCAGTTTCTGCCCCATGTCTGCCCTGCCCTGCGCACCAAGCTATCTCCACAGCGTCGCCATCCGCCCGTCCAATTCCAGCATTTGCCGGACAGCGCGAAGCCAAGGGAATCCCCCACAATGGATCAGTTCCTGTCCCTGTCCTGCAATCCCATCGTCAGTAAACTCCAGAAGGCCCCCAGTGCCTTTACCCGCCAGGACATCATCAATTACATCCAGCAAGCGGGCATTCGCCACGTCAATTTCATGTATCCGGCGGGTGACGGTCGGCTCAAGACCCTGAATTTTGTCATCAACAACGCCGCCTATCTTGAAGAAATTCTCAGCTGCGGCGAACGCGTTGACGGCTCCAGCCTCTTCCCTTCCATTGAAGCCGGCAGCAGCGACCTCTATGTCGTGCCGCGCTACCGGACGGCCTTCGTTGATCCCTTTGCCGCCTTGCCCACACTTGGCATACTCTGCTCATTTTTCAACAAGGACGGCGAGCCGCTGGAAAATTCTCCCGAATATACCCTGCACAAAGCCTGCAAAGCATTCCACGATGTCACCGGCATGGACTTCGAGGTCATGGGTGAACTCGAATACTACGTCATCGCCGAGGCCCCAGACCGCTACCCGGCCTCTGACCAGCACGGCTATCACGAATCAGCCCCCTACACCAAATTCAACGCTTTTCGTCAGGAATGCATGCTCCTTATCGCCCAAACCGGCGGTCAGATCAAATACGGCCATTCCGAGGTCGGCAACTTCACGCTGCATGGCAAAATCTACGAGCAGAACGAGATTGAGTTTCTGCCGGTGCCGGCCATGGCGGCCGCCGAGCAGCTGCTGATCGCCAAGTGGATTATCCGCAATCTGGCCAGTCGCTATAACTTGGATGTGACCTTCGCCCCGAAAATCACCGTTGGCAAAGCGGGCTCAGGCATGCATGTGCATATGCGCATCATGAAGGACGGCAAAAATCAGATGTCGCAGAACGGCGAGATCTCTGACACCGCGCGCCGCGCCATCGCCGGCATCATGGCCCTTGCCCAGTCGTTGACCGCCTTCGGCAATACCAATCCGATGTCCTATTTCCGCCTGGTGCCGCATCAGGAAGCCCCAACCAGCGTCTGCTGGGGTGACCGCAATCGCTCCGTGCTGGTGCGTGTGCCCTTGGGGTGGAACTGCTCAAAAAACCTCTGCGCCATGGCCAATCCCGGCGAAAATAGCAGAGCCTATGACACCAGCCAGAAGCAGACCGTGGAAATACGCTCGCCTGACGGCTCTGCCGATGTCTATCTGCTGCTCGCCGGTCTCGCTGTCGCCTGCCGGCATGGTCTGACCATGCCCGACGCCCTCGACCTGGCCGACAAGACCTACGTCAATGTCAATATTCACTGCCGGGAACACGAACAGCTCGTGAACAGCTTGGCAAAACTACCCGACAGCTGCGCCGCTTCCGCCGATTGCCTCGCCGGCCAGCGCGCCGTCTACGAGGAGCGGCAGGTCTTCAGTCCCGCCACGCTGGATAGTGTTATCAGTCGCCTGCGGGCATTCGATGATCGCAATCTGCGCCAAGACCTGCACGGCGACAATGACGCCATGCTCCGCCTGGTCAGCCAGTACTTCCACTGCGGTTGACCACAAAACTCACGCTCACTCGCGCCGTAATCGCAGCGCGCACAAAACGGCAGAGATTTTGGCAAGTCCTGCCGCCAGCGCCTATAGTATGGTTTATCACTGATATGCAGCGCGCCAATGCCGTTCCTACTCCCTGATATGTCCACGAATAACCAGCCACTACAAGATACCCCTCTCAGTAAAGCGGGTCCCGAAGCGGCAGAAATGAGTGACAACGACAGCCGCCGCGATGCGTCTCTGCCATCACCTCCAGCGGACACGCAGGCCTTTTACACCGACGCCGCCAACAAACTCGGCCTGCACCTTGAGATTCGGGAACCCGCCCTGAGCGCCATGGAGTACCTCGACTCCGGTAGCACCAGCACCGTCAGCGTCGCGGTGGACGATACGCTCTGCCGCATTGTCGCGGTCAAGTCCCTGCTGCCCGAGCTTCGCCACAACATGGACTACATTGAGCGCGTCGCCCGCGAAGCGCAGGCCACTGCCCAGCTCGAACACCCCAATATCGTCCCGGTGCATACCCTCGGCATCAGCCCCAGCACGGGCATCTACTTCACCATGAAACGCCTGCGCGGTGACTCCTTGCGTGAGATCATCTCCCAACTGGGACAGCGCAATCCAGCCTATTTGCGCGAATACACCCATACTCGCCTCATTGATATCTTCATCAAGATCTGCCAGGGCGTCGCCTACGCGCACAGTAAGGGCGTGCTCCATCGCGACCTCAAGCCCGAGAATATCCTCGTCGGCAATTTCGGTGAAGTGACGCTGATTGACTGGGGGCTGGTGCGCAAGCTCGGCATGACCAGCGCCGTGGCCAGTCAAGTGAAAAAGAAAAAAACGCGGTCACAACCCAAGGATCCCCAGGCGCGAGTGGCAGAGGCGCAATTGGAGATTTTTACCCGTAACCTAACCGCCGACGGCCATCTCTGCGGCACCCCGCGCTTCATGTCTCCTGAGCAGGCCGAAGGACTGATATCCGAGCTCGACATGCGCAGTGATATCTATTCGCTGGGCGTCATCCTTTACGAATTACTGACTTTCACCAATCCCTTCGCTGAACATACTGACGAAATGGCCGTGCTCAACGCCGTCTGCGCCGGCAAGTACCTCAACCCGCGGCAGACGAGCATGCGGGCGCATATCTCGCCGGAGGAAGAAGCCATCTGCCTCAAGGCCATGGCATTGAATCGCGCCGACCGTTACCAGTCAGTCAGCGAAATGATCCGGGACATTTACGCCCACCAAGAGGGCCGGTTGGTCAAGGCATACGCGGCGCCCATCCATGTCCGTTTCGGCAAGATGTTGCAGCGCAATCCCATTGGGGCGGCGGCGTTTTTCAGCGCCGTTCTGGCGATCATCACCGTCTGCGCCACCCTCTATGTCATCGAACTACGCCCCTATAACAGAATCATCAGGCAGGTCAAGCACAATCTTAAACTCGCTGAAGTCGAAGAACGCCAGCTGGACAAAATGAAATCCAGATGGGCTGCCGGCGCAGACTCCCTCACAGCGCCCACATCGCTACCCAACGACGTCCATGCCGTCACCGGTGCAACGCCCATACCCTATGCCACCCCCGGCGTGCCGTCAGCAGGCGAATTCACCCGCAGGGAAAACATCCTCAGGGAACGCCTTAACGACATTGACAATCTCTATGACGCCGCCAACCTGCTGCTGAGCTCCATCTCCCCACTATCGGCCTGGCGCACTGAGATGCGACACCTGCAAGAAACCAGCTTCAAGCGCCGCATACTCCTCGCTCTCCGCTATGACCAGTACGCTGAGGCCGACCGGCTGCTCAAACAATTGCCGGCAATCTTCGGCGCCAACTTGGAACGTTGCAGTTCCGATATGCTCTCGGTCGTTCGCAGCCTGCGCATTTCACAACGGGGCGACTGCCTGCTCAACATTCGCGCCAACACCCCCAATTCCACCATCAGCATCTGTCCCATTGTCAGTTCGACGGACAATGCCTGCTTGGAGCTTGGTCCGCGTATTGACCTCGAAAACAGCTTTCTACCCATTAATGCCATGGTCTTTCCCAAGGGCCATTACCTGCTGACTGTTGTTAGCGATGGCTATCCCGAGGTTATTTACCCACTGGCGCTTGAGCATGGCGAAAATTATGACCTGGAAATTGTGGTTCCTCTGGCCATACCGCCACGTACGGCCTATATACCCGCCAGCCGGACGCAGGTTGGCGGCGCAACCATCGCCATTAATCCACCGCGCCACGAGGACCTTGCCGGCTTCTTCATCAGCACCTGCGAAGTCACCTTCGGAGAATATCTATTGTTCTGGAAAAGGTTGACCACGCCGGCACAACAGCATGCCTTCATGAGCCGCGTGCAGATTACCAGCGGTAACTCCTTCCCCATCAACGCTTGGGATGTCACTGGTCAACTTATTCCGCAGCTGTCTCCCGACCGACCAGTGGTAGGCATCTCGGCGGCGGCCGCGACAGCCTATTGTTCTTGGCTGGCCAACAAACTCCAGCGCCCCTGTCGCCTGCCAACAGCCGAAGAGTGGGAAAAGGCAGGTCGCGGCTGCGATGGTCGCCTCTATCCCTGGGGCAACACCTTCAATGCAGACTTCACCTATACCTACGAAAATACCGATGCGCGCCAAGCGTATGGCAATTGGGCGCCCCCCCATGTCCATGCCCAGGGACAAATCAATCTTCGGCGTCTACGACCTCGCCGGCAATGTCCGGGAATGGACCGGCAGCCCCTTTCCGGACAGCAGCGGCCTCTTCCAGATCAAGGGTGCCAGCAGCGCCACTACACAGCGCTCCCTGCCCCTAGATTATGCCAGCGACACTCCGGCGGCGCCTTCCGATGTGGGCTTCCGCTATGTGCTGCCGATGATCCCCAGCGACGCTCTACCCTATAGCGAGCCCGTACCGCCAAACTGGGATGACGCCCAGCTCTAATCTACTGCCAGACAGCCTATTACAAAAAGTTGAAACGCAAAGCTGAAACGAGATAAGCACAATGCCCCAATGGCTCCAGAATCCTGACTCGTTCTTTGCTCTCTCCGCAGTTAACCCACGTAACTGTATGCGCTTAGACGATTACATCGTCTGGTGTGGCAGCATGGTCCGCAGCGATGACGGCCGCTGCCACCTCTTCCTATCTGTGTGGCCTCGCGAACACGGCTTTGAAGCTTGGGTAACGCACTCGCGGATCGCTTATGCCACGGCCGACACGCCCGATGGCGTCTTCCGCTACCAGGGCGAAATCTTCGGCGGCAGCGGCGTGCCGAATGGATGGGACCGTGATGTCATTCACAATCCCAACCTGCGCTATGAAAACGGCCTGTTCTACCTGTACTACAACGGCAATTACGGCAACGGCGAGTACTGGAATCACCGCAATC
>JAAZKQ010000032.1 GCA_012799755.1 Lentisphaerota bacterium
GAGTAATGGGTGATCGCTTACGGGAAAATGGTCGAGAGGGATCGCTTCGCCTTGCCTTACGCGGAAAACAATTGTATAATGTCGCTCTTGAGATGATATTTAAGGCATATTGCGAATAAGATGGTGGCGGTGGAGACGGCGTCAGCCATGTCCGGCAAAAGTGCAGATATGCGTCTATGACAGTATTTTTTGACGTAATATCACAATGGACAGGGCGCTTGGAAGCATCAGGTAAAGTAGCGGGGACGGACTGATGATCTTATTTAAATGTACGTGCGGCCTGCCCGGCATGGCGCCGGACGGCAGCGGCGGCAGAGAATGCAGTTGCGGAGGCTGTGGTGCGACGTTGACTGTGCCGGCCGCGTCCGATCCCGACTGCGTGCTGGTCTATCGCAGCGGCCTGCCGGCAGAAGGCCAGGTTCTGACAATTGAGCAGTTCCAAGGCATGGTTGAGGCCGGCGAGCTCAGAGCCAATGATCTGATCTGGTATCAGGACATCTGGATACCGCTGGGCGAAGTGTTTGAAATGCCCGAGGCGGGTGCGGCCTTGCCGGTGTCTGGCGCAGACTTGGCCATAAACTTGGCGGAGCTGCCGCCCATCCCCCTTGACGGCGTGATGCCCGCGCCTTTGCCGAAACCGAAAAGCAAGCCCAAGAAGGCCCGTCGCATTCGTCCGCGCAAGAAGATCAAGTTCAGGGTGTTCCGGAGGTTTGACCAAGGCAAAGCCAGCAAGCGTACCGTGTTGGTCCAGGTTGCCTACTACGCAGTAGTGATAGTAGTGTTGATAATGGGCTATAAGCTCGGCTTGGGCAAGATCCTCAATTACGCGTTGCATCGCCCGTCTTATGTGCTGGTTTGCAACGGCAGTGCCGACGGCTATGATCTGCGGCTGATGGGGCAGAACAAAGCGATAGTTGCAGGCGGCAACATGGTCTTTCAGGACCTCTACGTATCCGGCACTTGCCGCAGGACCCTTGAGGTTGCCAAAATGGACAGCAGAGAGGTGATGAAACGGATGAAAGTGCCGATCAAACCGGGCATGGATGTCGTGGTCAACCTGGACTCCAAGCAGGAATTTGCCGTCTACGATCTAGCGGCGGCAGGCAAAAGGCGCCTGCCTGACAGGGATATTGCGGGTTTGGCGGATGAAATCAGCGCGGGCAAGGAGCCCAGTTCAATTTTTACCCTCTGCAGCAAAATCCGCGGCATGGCTGCGCCGCTCCTGTTGGAGCGCAAGAGGGAGGAAGTCATCACCAGCCATCAGTACGACTTGAGCAAGATGCCCATACTCCGCTCGCCGGATTACCTGAGCCGAAGTGCCGACAAGGCGCAGAAAGCCGCCGCCAAGGAAAAGAAGGCGGCCGAGGCCGGCAAAGAAGTCGCCAAGAAGGCCGAACTTGCTCGGCCTAAGCGCTTTCTTCTGCCGAAGGTGCAGCAGGAGCTCAAATTCCAGAATGTCACCATCCTTTATGACCCGGACACGCCGCAGAATAACTTTACTTTGAATCTGGACTTCAAGAAGGGCTTTCAGCCGATGAATGTCACGACCCATGCGGAAACCAGGGATGAGACGGTGGAGAAAAAAGTAGGCAGGAAGATAACTAAGACGACGGTTAAGACAAGCGTGAAGACGAAAGTCCATGCCATTAAAGGCAGGACAACGGCAAAGGTGACCTTTACGAAAGACAAGCAGGAATTGAGCTTTTCGCTACCGGGGAAAGTGGAGGAGGAAGGCAAAAGGTCTTTTAACGGCAACTGGAGTTACCACGCCAGCATGGCGCTGACGGGCAAGGACAAGGACAACTGGCGTTGGGAATGGAAGTTTACGGGCAGAGCTCCGGTGGAAAAGGGTAAGAAGAGCGCTCCCACGATAGTCATGACGGTTGATCAGGCTGGAAAGATCAGCATAAAAACGCAGTGATGAAGCTGCCTCAGCAGATGCGGCAAGGCTATTTGACACGCTTGCGGGGCAGCAGTCGGGAGTATGGACGCCCGAGTCCGTGCTCCCTTTTTGTTTATTTGGCATGCAAATGGAAAGATTTGAACAATGTCGGAAAAAAAGCTTCAGGTCATCGGCCACCGCGGTCTGCCGTCACAGTACCCGGAGAATACCATCCCATCCTTTGTGGCGGCGGCGGAGCTTGGAGTTGACGCCATTGAGTTCGACGTCCATCCCACGCGTGATGGCCGGCTGGTCCTCACCCACGACGCCACGCTGGAGCGCTGTAGCAATGGTCATGGCCGTGTGCGCGACCTGAGCTTGGCGGAACTGCGCGAGTTGGATTTCGGCGGTTGGAAAAGTTCCAGCTTTGCCGGTACGCGCATACCCACCTTGGAAGAGGCCGTTGAGGCGATTCTTGCTGTGCGGCCGGATATGTTTTTGCTGGTGGAGCTCAAGGACGCTAATGAGGACTTCGCCTTGCAGGTTCTTGACTACCTGCGGCGCCGTGAGTTGTTGTCGCAGGCTCTGGCCTTGTCCTTCCACACTCGGCTGATGAAGTTGTATCGCGAGCAGGAGCCGACGTTGCCGCTGCAGGGCTTCCCGGACCGCTATGTGAAGGAGCCGCTGCCGGACGCCTACGATATCATCAACAAGACTTGCATCTGGACACGCGAGATCACGGCGGAGGAAGTGGCCTTTTTCCATGCCCGCGGCATTGCCGTGGACGTCTGCCCGGTAGACAACGCAGAGGCGCTGGACAAGGTACTGCCCTGCGGCGTGGATTCCATCACCACCAATGCCGCCAATGTGATGCTGCCCATCCTCAGGGAACGCGGTCTGCGCTGAGAGCGAAAAAGGGTAACCCGGTCGCCCATTGATATTGGCCGGTCCCAAGGGACTGCTTGGCGCACGGCGCCGGGGACTCCTGGAGGCGCGGCCGACGACCGGCAAGCGGTCGCGCATTGATAACCGTGCCCCGGCGCGCGACACCAGCGCTTCTTGAAAAGCAAGCTCGGAGAGCTGGCACCATGAGTAACCCCAGGTGGAGCGAAGCGGAACCTGGGGCAAGGCGCCCTCCTGAAATCAGAGCCTTGGAAAGGCGACACATGAATCAGCGTCGGCAACGCGGTTCAAAAAAGAAAAGGCCTTGAGTGACCGGTTGCGAAGAAGGCCGGCGCACATACTTTGGTCGGTGCAAAAAACGAAACAGGGCGATGGCCGGTTGCCGGTCATCGCCCTGAATATTGCTGCTATCCGTGTTCTGCCCGCTTTGGCGTTTGCCTTCAGACGATACTGTTGGTGCTATCCACGTCGAAGACCCGTCCGTTGGCCATAATGACGGCCAGATTGAGCTGATCGCCGACTTTGCAGCTGCGGTGGGGATCAACCCGGGCGATGAAGCCGGTCGCTCCGGTCTTCATGTACAGGTAGGTCTCGGAGCCCATGGGCTCAATGACCTCAACGACGGCGGGAATGGTCGGTGCATTCTCGATGCTTTCAGCCGAAGGCGAGCCGACGTGTTCCGGCCGCAGGCCGAAGATGACCTTCTTGTCAATGTAGGGTTCCAGCTTGGCCCGCCAAGCCGCCGGCACGTCCAGCGCAAAGGACTCTTCCTTGATTTGCAACTTGTCGTTGACTTTGACGACGCGTGCGTCAAAGAAATTCATGGGTGGGGTGCCGATGAAGCCGGCCACGAAGATATTTTTCGGAGAATCGTAGAGATCGGCCGGGGTGGCGACCTGCTGGATAAGGCCGTCTTTCATGACGACGATGCGGTCGCCCATGGTCATGGCTTCGGTTTGGTCGTGGGTGACGTAGATCATGGTGGTCCCGAGGCGGTTGTGCAGTCGGCTGATCTCGGTGCGCATTTGCACGCGCATCTTGGCGTCGAGGTTCGACAATGGCTCGTCAAAAAGGAATACTGCCGGATTGCGGACAATACAGCGGCCGACGGCGACACGTTGGCGCTGGCCGCCGGAGAGGGCCTTCGGCCGGCGATTGAGCAGATCCTGGATGCCGAGGATGTCGGCGGCTTCGCGGACTCGCCGGTCAATTTCCGCGCGCTTGAGCTGGCGGTTCTTCCACCACGATCTGAGGCTGCCGAGAAAGCCGGCGTCGGCATTGCTCGTTGTGGGCATGAAATTGCGCATTTTCAGGCAGAAGGCCATGTTTTCGTACACGGTCTTGTCTGGGTAGAGGGCGTAATTCTGGAAGACCATGGCGATATCGCGGTCCTTGGGCAGCACATCGTTGACGACGCGGTCGCCAATGGTGATTGTGCCTTCGGAGATTTCCTCCAGGCCGGCGACCATGCGCAGGGTGGTGGATTTGCCGCAGCCGGAGGGGCCTACCATGACCATGAATTCACCATCATTGATGGTGAGATTGAAATCGTCCACCGCCCGGACGTTGCCGGGATAAACCTTGCCGACATGCTCGAGTCTCACTTGCGCCATAGCTGAGGCAACTCCTTAAGTCGCGTGCTGGAGATCAATCGTTTCGTTCTCAGGGCGTATCTGAGAACGCAGGCATAAAACGTGTGACTATATCCGAAAAAAGCCGATACACAAATCCCCGGGCGGGAAAAAATGGACGGGATGTAACCGGTCACCCATTGATAAAGTGGACAGGGTGGACAGGGTGGACAGGGTGGACATTGTGGACATTGTGGACATTGTGGACATTGTGGACAGGGTGGACAGGGTGGACAGGGTGGACTGGGTGGACAGGGTGGACAAGCGTCTGTTTCCTGTCCCTTTTGCGGAAACAGGCGCTATCCTGATAAAAGTGAACAAGGCAGACAGCCGTGGACAACGTATGCCATCGTCCATAGCGTCCATACTGTCCATAGCAGCTTGCGGGAGCAACAGTTATCAACGAGTGACCGCATACGACGGGATGGACAGGGCGGATAATTTGGGCGGCTGGTTGCGTCATGACCGTCCCTTGTTGCTTGCGCTCGTCCTTCACTGCCTTGCTCTTGTTTCATGGCTTCAACAGCTGTTTGGCGCGCGCGAGCAACGATGGCGCGTTTTTGCTCATCATCATCAGCACTCCGAGGGTGAGCAGTCCCAGAACCACGAACACGGCACTGGCGGAGAGGCCGAGGGGTTTGATCAGCAGCCAGTGAAAAACTGCGGCCAAGAGCATGCCCAGGCAGTCAACAGCATTGACCGCGCCCATGAATTGTCCGCGTTGGTCAGCGGGGCTGCGCTTCTGGATGGAGGTGACCAGCGGCAGTTGGAAAAAGCCGCTGCAGAAGCCCATAAGGGAGACGCAGATGGCTGCCGGTGCGAGCCAGCGTCCGAAGACGCCGAGGATGATGGCGAAGAGCGCTACGAGCAAGCCGCCCGGCAAGACCAGCCCGTACTCGATTTTGCCGCGCGAAAGGAAACCGGCCGCGCTGCTGCCGATGCCGATGCCGAGGGCGACTGCCGCCAGCAGTATCCCGACTGTTTGATCGGAGGCGCCGATATCGTTTTTTACGAGCAGGGGCAGATTGCTCTGAAAAAGCACCCCCATGAACCAGAAGTAGCAGTTGCCCAAGAGGCAGAGGATGAGTAGGCGGTCTCGGCGCATGGCGTGCAGCGTCTGCCAATGCGTACTGAGCGGGTTCCAAGTGAAGACGGCATCGCGGTGGCCGGGCGGGGTGGGCATGATCAGCAGACTGGTGATAAAGCCGATGACGGCGATGACTACGCAGTGAATCGCCGCTCGGTGAACCTGTGTCGGTTGTTTGGCGGCGCCGGACTGTTCAGGTGCTTCCCTAGTGGTGCCGGCAGCTGTAGCCGCTGCGGAGACCTTCGGATCTTTTTGGGATAATGCGGCTGTCGTCGGCGCGGGGGCGTCGCTGCTCGAAACCGCCTCTCCGGCTATTGCCGGTTGTTCAACCCTTGCTGCTGCCGGCATTTCGATGTACTTGGTAGCCAGGTGGCCGGCGACGGCGCCGCCGAGGATGATGGCCAGAAAGGTGGCGAGCTGCACGGCGCCATTGCCGCGGGACAGTGCTTTATCCGGCAATACTTCGGGTAGAAAGCCATATTTGGCCGGTCCAAAGAAAGCGCTTTGGGCGCCCATGGCGAAAAGCACGAACAACAGCGGCGTGGCGGCCTGTATGCGGAAGAAATAATAGCCGCAGCCCATGATGGCGATTTCGGCGGCTTTGCTGACGATCATCACCGTGCGCTTGGAGAAGCGGTCGGCGAGAAATCCGGCGTAGCTGGAGAAGAGGATGTAGGGCAGGGTGAAGAGAGCGGTCGCCAGCGGCACATAGTTGTTCTGCTGTTCCCGGGTGAGCAGATTCAAGGCAAAACAGATCAGCAGCAGCTTGAAGAGATTGTCGTTGAAAGCTCCTAGAAACAGCGTAGCCAGATAGGCCCGGAAACCAGAGCTCTTGAGAACTCGCAGGTCTGTTGCTTTGTGTGCTTGCGCGGCCATGACTTGTCTCGCCTCGGGTGGTCGCTGCCCACAACCACGCCGATGATTCATGTTGGGCGATTGGGCAGAACAATTCCGGCGACTGTCAACGCAGTCGCCGGATGATGAGTGACGCCGTGCTGAGCCGATTTTGGCTTAGCGGGCGCCGCAGGCTTGCAGGCAGGCCTGCATATGACCGCGTGACTCGGCGGCGATGGCGATGCAGTTCGGCAGCTCGTAGTCCTTGGCGCCGATGATCTCAAGATCAACGGGGCCCTGGTAGTCGAACTTGCGCAGGACTCGCAGGTAGCCGGCCAAGTCAATGTCGCCGCGGCCGTTGGCCTGCATTTCGGGCTTGCCGGGGTTGCTTTGGCGGCCCTTGCAGTCACGGATATGGACGTGTTTGATGCGGTCAATGACGGCGGTGATGGCGTCCACCGGGTTTTCGCCGGCGCGGTAGATATGGCTGGGGTCCATGTCGAGGCCGAAATTCGGGTGCTTGATGGCTTCGAGCATGCGCAGTGAGGTCGGGGTGTTCCAGATGGCGGCGTTGACATGGGCCTTGCAGCATAGGGTCACACCGTATTTGCCGGCCATGTCGGCAAGTTTGCCGAGGCTGTCAATGCGTTCCTGGAAGCTGCTTTCGTCATTCATCTTGCCGCCGGGGCCGCAGTTGATGACCGGGATGCCGATTTCGACGGCGGCTTGGAACGCCGCTTCCATGATGGCCGGGTCCTGACTGGGCTGTTCCATGGCCTGGATGGGCAGTTCGTACTTGGCGACCAGCGCTTTGATGGACGGAGCCAGTTCACGCCACTTACTGATGACCAAGTGCTGGCTCATGCCGTCAATCGCCGAGACTTCGATGGCGTCGTAGCCGCAGATTTTCGTCCACTTGAATGCGGTTTCGAGGTCGTGTTTACCGAAGAGAACGGAGTTTACGCCGAGTTTCATGCTGAATGGGTCTTTCTCGTGTTGCTCTGGTGTTGACTGGGGACAAAAGCGCGGCGGCCAAGGCGCAGGGCCAAGCCGCCGCGGGCGAATCAGCTCTGCTGGTTTCAGAGGTTGTTGGGATCGGGCTTGACGTAGGGCAGGGCTGCGGGCAGGACGGTCACGCCGCCCTTTTCGTAGGACTCAATGGCGGCGAAGGTGTATTCGAGGGTCGCCAAGGCGTCCCGACCGGAAGCGCGCAACTTGTTTTTTGGGACCTTGTTGGTGACGTCTTCCAGGAAGCAGTGAATACGGCGCGGGAAGGTGGAGCCGAAATCTTTTTCGCCGGTATCAGTGATGATCGGCGCCGGCGCCAGTCCGAGGCCCTTGGGAGTTTCGCCGGCTTCAGGATTGCCGTGTGCGGGCTGGTAGATCAAGCGCTCAGTGCAATTTTCGATGACGAAGGTGCCTTTGGTGCCGCCCACTTCAATGCTCCACCAGCCGCCGAGGGACATGGTGGTATCGCCGCGGGAGCTGAACATGTAGCCGGTTGCGCCGCTCTTGAAACGCATGTGAATGCTGTTGACGGAGACCATCGGGTCGCCTTCCTTGATGCGGAAGCTGGGTTTGCCCATGAATGCCTGGACTTGGGCGACATCACCGCAGAAATAGCGCATGAGGCTGAAGGGATGGGCGAGGAAAGCCTTGACGTGGAAATAGGGCTGGCCTTCCATGTTCGGGCCGGCAGTACGGGCGTAGGTCCACTCGCTGCCGGGGAAGCCCATGCGATGATGGCAGTAGATGATCTCGCCGATCTTGCCGTCCTTCATAAGTTGCTTGGCCTGGTCGGCCGGCGCCGTGAAGTAGTGGTTGAGGTTGACGCCCAGATAGAGGTCCTTTTTGCTCGCCAGGCGCACCATTTCCCGTGCTTCATTGATGTCGTTGGAAATGGGTTTTTCACAGAGGACGTGCTTGCCTGCTTCCAGCGCCATCATGGTCGGCTCGAAGTGCCAGCCGCCATTTTCCGGTCCGCCGGTGCAGACGTCAATGATGTCGAGCTCTTCATTGTCAAGCATTTCCCGCAATGAATAGTATGCTTTGACATTAAGCTTGGCGCCCAAATCATCCGCACGCTGTTTGACGACGTCACAGACGGCAACCAGCTCGGCCAAATCGTCATTCTTGTAACTGGTCGCATGGGTGGTGCCAATACCCCGGCAGCCGACAACACCAACTCGTAATGCCATGGTTCATCTCCTCGACAGTTTTTTGAGTGAAAAAACACGGGTGCGCCTGGCGCCCTTGCCAAGCGACAGGACGGACACAGCGGAACTATGAACGTAATGGACGAACACAAAATTGCCAATATGCGAAGGTGGAAAAACGGTAATCGCTTACTCAGTGATATGGCCGTTCCCAGGGGGCGCTGAGACCGCTTGGATTCATTGGCGGCGGCGCCGGGGCGAGGACTCACGACTCATAAGGCATGTCCCCATGGCTTGGACAACCGGGACGCCCGGGACCGCGGGGAATGACACATTGGACTCAGGAGACTGGGCAAACGGCGCCAAACCTGCGTCTCCCGA
>JAAZKQ010000302.1 GCA_012799755.1 Lentisphaerota bacterium
GGCTTTTCCGCCGCCGGCGAGCCGTGAGGCGATTGAGACGGCGGCGAGCCGTGAGGCGATTGAGACGACGACGACAAGAACTGCACCGTCTCCGCGACGATGCGGGTGGCGCTTTTCGCCACGCCGTTGTCCGCCGTCCAGCGTTCGTTTTTCAGGTAGCCTGAGATGTACGCCGGCGAGCCTTTGCACAGGTAGCGCCCGACGTTTTCCGCCGTCTTGTAGAAGCAGACGACCTCGCCGAAGAAGACTTCCTCCGGCTTTCCCGCGCCCACATAGCGATTGGTGGCGATGCCGAAGCGCGCCACCGCCACGCCGGTGGCGGTGTAGCTCAGCACGGGGTCCCGTGTCAGCCGCCCGATGATGCGGACTTCGTTGACGTTTGCGCTCATGGCTTCATATTCCCCTTCTTGCCAACAGACAATCCAGCTTTTCGAGGCCATCTTCATAGTCAATAGAAAGGCTTTGCAAGACAAGCAAATCCTCGACCCTGACTATTCTCTCCTTGTCCGCCAGCCGGTCATACATGTCGCAGGCCCAGTTCACAAAACTGCCTTGTAGTTTGTGGTTATTGGCCATGCGTTCGGCGGTGGCAAGGAATATCTGCAAGGGGGTTTTCGTCACGGCTCGTCTCCTGGTTGTGTGATTATTTGAGACACCACCTCCAATATCTGGGAGGCGGCGTAGAGCTCGCGGTTGGCTTCCATGCCGCAGGGGCGGATGCCGGCCTTGCGGAGTCTTGCCCGCAGGGTGCCGGGCTTGATGCCGTAGCGGTCGGCCCAATCGCGCAGGGTGGCGGTTTTGCCGAGGCGCATCTGGTCAAGCGCGCGGCGCACTTCCGCCGGTTCCGGGCGCCGGCCCACGTGGGGGCGGACCAGCACGGTGATGCCTTCGATGATGTATTCCGGGTAGTCCCGCATGGGGCGCCTCCTTTCACCAGCCCGCCGATTGCAGCCACCAGCGGAGGCAGGTGACCAGCGCGGCGGCGCTGAACAAAAACATGAAGATGGGCAGGCCAACCAGCGTCAGCCACTCCCAGGCGGCTTGCAGCAGCCGCCAGAGTATCCAGGCCAGGCCGCTCAGCCCAAAGGCGGCGGCGGCGAGGATGAGGCGGTCCAGCGCCTGGAGCATCTCCCCTTCCGTCCGCCCGCACCAGCTGCGCGCGCTTTTTGTATTCTTGCTTGTCATGGCTTATCGTCTCCTATTCCCGCTTGTTCGGCAGCCGTAAGGCGATTGAGACCAAGACCAACAACTGCAGCAAGCTGATGACATCGAGCGTTACCACAGTAGGTTGTCTATGCTTAACATTGACGTCGGCGGCATCCTCCAAGAGCTCCCCGCCCACTGGCGAAGCATCCTGATTGCTTTCGCGCTTGGCTTCCTGGCAGGCGGCTTTATCATGAACAGGCATTTCTGGGCCTGGCTCACTGCCCGCGCCGCAGAGAAGAGGAAGAGGGAAGAGGAGGAACGGCAACGCGAAGAGCAGCGCCGGCTTCAAGAAGCGGAAGAAGCCAAACGCAAAGCCTACGAAGCCCTTCGCGCCCAATACGAACACGCGCCGGACTCCTACACGCTTGTCGCCAAGGACGGGAGCGATACCAAGCACTACTGTTTGCTCTGCGCCACCCGCTCGAAGAAGATCCTCGCCTTGGAGTCCCACGGCCATAATCGCTGGTTTTGCCCCAATTGCGGCTGGCGGTCCTGGCCGAGGAGATACGGCCCGAACGGCATTGAATGACCCCTGTTTCGTTGTCATGGCTTATCGTCTCCTATTCCTTCCCCTCGGCAGCCGTAAGGCGATTGAGACGATTGAGACGGCAATTGAGACGCCATTCGCGCGACCACCCGCCGGCGGGTGGCGGGGTGGAAAGGGGCCCAGCCCCAGATGTCGGCCTGTCTGCTGTTGTGGAGGGTTTCGAAGTCTTCCACTCCCCAAGCGCCGTGAGCCAAGTCCAGGAGTTCGTCAAGGGTGGTGACAGCCTTCTGGACACACCACTGGCGCAATGAATAGCGCAGATTTGCGGTCTCTTGCCGCACCTGCCTCTCCACGGCATTCTGCAATTCGCTGACGGCCTCGGCGTCCCAGCCGGGCAATGCCGCCGGCAGCGCGTCCGGCGCGTCCGACGCCGCCGCGGAGCGGGCGCCGCCCTTTGAGCCGTAAGGCGATTGTGACGACGACAAGGCCGCCTCCATGCGATTGAAGGCAGCGATATAGGCCAGCTTGAATTGCATGGCCTTTTTGCCGGTGAAGCCCATCGCCAAAATGGTGAAGCCATCGCGGGTGAGGATGTAGGCCCTGTCGAAGCACGTTCCGCCGGTAGGCGTTTTCCGCTCGATTTGCGTCTTCGGAAAATTCCGAAGACGCCAGTCGTCAGGAATGTCCAGCGCCTCAATGGCGCACACTATGGTGTCATGTCGCCTACCAAATGTTTTTGCAAGTATTTTTGAGTCAGTAACCACACGATTGCATTCAATCCTGACCAAATCTTGCACTGGCTTCGTGACAGCGTTTGCTTCGGCGGCGGCTCCCACAGCGACACTTGTTTTCTTGATGTCGGTCATTTCACTCTCCTTTTTTCTTTCCTCTAATTCGCCTCTTTTCCTCTTGATTGCCTCTTAAAAAAGGCAAAAAAAATCATTTCCTCCAATATTGCTTAAGAGCATCAGCTACTTGAAAGGTCATCGTTTTCCCCTCCTTGAGACGCACTTCAAGCATGCGCTCATAATCCTCCTTGGATACCTTTACCGTGTAGACTCGCGGCTTCGAGCCCTGCTTCTTCTGCCGTTGTACCATGATAATCGCCTTTCTTTTTTTAGAGGCCAGCATCTCGAACGCCTCTAAGCTAGAGCCGATTTTAGAGTTTGCAAATCTATTTTAGCAAAAAAGTTTGAAAAGTTACTTTTTTTCTGTAAGGTACTGAGGCTACGCATAAAATGAGGCGTTGCCACCGCATGCACAAACAAGGAAGGGAGGTGATTGCTATGCGCATTACCAAGCAAATTTGTGATGCTATTGAGAATCTTCTTAGGGACAAAGATTACTCGGAAGCCCAGCTCGCAGAGAAAATAGGCGTAGCACAGCGTACCGTGAATTCATGGAAGCGGGGAGAGGTTGGCTCCATCAAAGATTGCTATTGGGAAAAGCTAGGGCCTATGCTTCGTCCCTACCTGCCGCAGCAAGCACCCAGCCCAGCGCGCAGCGCCACGACGGTAAGCGGCCAAGGCAACATTGTTGCGGGCGGCGACGCGACGGGCAACCACATCGCCCTGACGAGCGATGACGCCTGCGCCGCCCAGATTGAAGCCTTCCGCGCCGCTCTCATCATGGACATCATTGACTTGGACATTGACGCCGCCGCCAAGGACGCCATCCTCCGCCTCGCCCGCAACTTCCGCCGGCCATGAAAAACGCCGGGCGCAAATGTCGTTTCTGGAGAAGGACTTGGACGAGAATATATGAAACTGCACCACACCAAGCACTTATATTTTTTAGTGCTCCTGGTTTTTGGAGCAGAAGGCATTATCTTAACTATTCAGCGCAGCAAGCCACCACAGCAAAACCACTACAGGTTGCCGTATAATAAATGCTAAGGAGGAAATAGCATTTGCCAAGCCACCAGGCAACCTCATCAAGAAAAAGCTGTGCCTAGCGCAAAGAAAGGGACAGGAGATGAAAGGCAAGTACACTGCACCAACAATTTCTGACATCAAAAGGGTATTTGGAGCCGAGGTCAGTCGCAATATAATTAAAATAAAACATCCTACCTGCCAAGATGCTAAGAAGTACATTGCCAAGCTAGAAAAAATCTACGAGGGGACAAAAAAGTCTACCTTGCAATTTGACTAATGACTGAGGGGAGAGAATCCATGGAGTCATTAGCAAGATTAGCGCAGGGGCGCATCGAGTCCATTGAAAGACTCGAGCGCCCCTTTTCCAATTTTAAATACATTTCTAAACACGGCTTGTTTTGTTATGCTGGTTGCTCTCTGCAGAGGATTTTCTGTGAAAGCAGGAGAGCTGGCGCACAAACTTTGGTCGTTGAGCATCTCGACGATTCAGAGGAAATAGACGATGAAACGCAAGATCTAAAACACCTATCAGCTCAGTACTCTCGTTCCGAGATACGGAGAATTACTTTTTGGAAATCGCCATATAGCGGCAATGACCAAGAATTTAACCCATTGGCTGATTCACTTTTAGGATACGCTATTATTCGTGCAGATTTTTTTAGAGACGCGGACTCGCCTAAATTTCACGTCTTTGAGTCTGTTTTCCGGAAGTATAATCATTTACACAACTTTGTTCCATGCGGGGTTTCATTTGAAGTTGAATTTAACGGCAAACGCTATTCTATCATGGGAGTGATGTATTGCCAACAAAACGGCCTGACAAAAGCATGTGCGCAAGTAGCACTTCGCAGTCTGCTTGCTACTCGACGTCCGGATTCTCCGATTAAATATTCCGAAATAAACAAGGCCGCAGGCATCACTAAACCGTCTGAAGGCTTAAGATGCGACCAGATTCAACGTGTTCTCGACCACTTTGGTGTTAACTATCGAGACGTTGATTATGATATTGAAAAAGATAGTCGGAAATACCTTCCATATTCCAAGCTTTTATATGCTGGACTCGAAAATGGGTTTGGTGGATTGCTAGGTTTTGATTTGACTGGTGTCAATGAAGATGGGAGTGAAGTTAATGGTAGGCATATTATACCATTTTTTGGACATACTTTTAATCAAGATACATGGGCACCGCGAGCACGAAATGCCTATTTCCGCATTGGCGAGAATACGCGTTACATCCCAAGTGATGAATGGCTAAGTAGTTTTATAGGGCATGACGATAATTTTGGATCTAATTATTGTGTCCCGAAAGGTTTTTTAGACCCAAAATGCGTTAGTTATGCCTTAGCAATGTTACCAGACAATTACACATCAGACCCCATACAGGCCGAAGCTGTTGTGGCACAGGTTATGCCTTTGATTTTTGATAAGGTACCTGAAGAATTTCGCAATCAGTTTTGGTTTTCTCGTTTATCGTTGTATGTCAAAAGACAAGATGTTGTACTGCGCACCCGTGCGCTTTCACGAGAAGATTACATTAAACATCTGAAACAGATGCATGATTGGTTGGGGAATAAGATAAATAATAAGTTATGCGATATATGTAAGCTTTTGCCAAATGTTTTATGGATGGTAGAGATTTCTATTCCAGAAATATTTTCAACGAATTATGGCAAACTAGGTGAAGTGTTGTTGCCTGGAGATGTCTCCCTATTGATTAAAGACGATAACACTACAACGGACAATAATGACATTCCATATCTGAACAGGATATCCTTTGTACGTTTTCCCAAAGTTGCTCTTATAGGGACACAATTTCGCGGCAAAGGTAATGTTCGCGATTTTATTCATATACCGTGTGAAATAACCGAGCATGTTCCTTTATTTGGTTGTCCAAGTTACGATGATTTACAACCTTGCATGAGCAACACCATGACAATTGATAAACTAAAAGAAAACGCGCGGAAGTATCGAGATCATCTTAAAAAAAGCACCGGTAAGGTGGTTACGTTCAGCAAAAGCGGGCCAATTAGCATGTATTTGGTTGATGATATTATCAAAGTTCTTGAAGACCAACAAAAAGCCATTGATGACCTTAAGAAAAAGCTGTCATAGATAAAATCAATTATATTCAACATTTCTCGCTTTTACGTCCAAGGAACAGAGATTTATGATGAGTATGAGGCTGAATATCGCGAAGCACTAAAATCCCTGCCCAAGGCGCTCTGCAAATAAATTGGGCGAGACTGGCAGTTAGCCAGCGTTCAGGTGCAGACCGTCTTGAGTGCCACGCCGATTGAAAAAAGTCAACGCCAACTAAAGCCTTCACCTTATAGCATTCAATAGCATTCACTCTGTCACACTGCCCGGCCGTCTTGGCCGGGCTTTTTTTTGCCCACATTGGGCTGTGTCCAAAGTGTCCAAGGTTTCAAACTGCCCCTTAGGAAACCTAATTCCTGCTCAAACCCCTACACGCGCGGGCGCGCGTTACTATGCGCGCGACTACACGCGCACGCGTGCGTGTAACCCTGAGCAACCTAGCTCTCCCCTTTCTCCCCCTTCCGCTTAGCACGTACACGCCCGCGCGCGATTTGTCTATACGTATTTAAAACTCTCCGCATGCCGTATAAGTGATAAAAGACGCAAAGCCTCTGTTCTTAGCAGCGTTCGGTGCATAAAATCGGGCCTGATTGGCAAAAAACGGGGCTTTTCAGCCGATTCGGCGCCCCAAACCACCCGACCCGAGGGGGGGGCGGCGGGTCCTTCCCCGACCCTCCCCGCCGGGACAGGGCGCGGGAAGGAAATCAAAGGCGGGACAGACTTTCTTTCTTGCCCGGCGGTTGGCTGGGCGGCTTGTGGTGAGGGGTGGGTGGTCGGATGGCTGGTCGGTGTGTGTGTTGACCTTGGTTGCATTAGGGATAGGGGGGAAAGCGTATAGGATTATAGGAGTGTGGCAGTGGACAAGCAGTTATTCCTGGACATCGCGGATGAAGGCGGGCGGCAGCGTCAGTCCCGCTACGAACAGCATCGCGCGCGGATGGCCAGGGCGCAGGCTGAGATGTCGGCGGAGGGGCGCGACATTGGGGAGATACCGGCGGTTGCCGAGCCGGAGCGCCGCGAGCGCTGCCGGCATGATCTGAGGTTGTTTTGCGAGACCTATTTTCCCGAGATTTTCTATTTGCCCTGGTCGCCTATTCAGCTGGAGACGATCAAGCGCCTTCAGGCGGCGGTGTTGACGGGCGGCAAGTTTGCCATTGCGATGCCTCGCGGCACCGGCAAGAGCACGCTTTGTGAGCGGGCGGCGATCTGGGCGGCGGTCTACGGCTACAGGCGCTTCATTGTCATCATCGGCGCTGAGAGCAACGCGACCGGCGATGTTTTCCGCGCGATTAAAAGTTCCTTCGAGAGTAATGAGCGCTTCATTGCGGACTTTCCCGAGGTGTGTTATCCGGTTCAAGCGCTTGACGGCATTGTCAACAGGTGCAAGGGCCAGACCTGGCGAGGGAAGAGAACGCACATTGAGTGGAGCGACGCGAAGCTTGTCCTGCCGATCATCGGCGATTCGCCGTCGGGCGGCACGGTCATCGGCTCGGCGTCCATGACGGGGCGAATTCGCGGCATGAAGCACACGGTTGCCAACAAGGCGGTTCTGCGGCCGGACTTTGTGATGATTGATGACCCGCAGACCCGCGAGAGCGCGAAGAGCGTTTCGCAAATTGACTACCGCCTGCGCCTGATCAAATCGGACATTCTTGGGCTGGCGGGGCCGGGCAAGAGCATCACGGCGGTTTTGCCCTGCACGGTTATCTACCCGAACGACTTGGCGGATCAGATGCTGGATCGCGACCTCAACCCGGAGTGGTCCGGCTTGCGGTTTCCGCTGCTGCGGGGCTTTCCCACGAATCTTCACCTTTGGCAGCGCTATTGGGAGATACGTTCCGAGGGCAAGAGGAAGGATCGCGGCACCGACGAGGCGACGCGCTTCTACATCGCGAATCGCGCCGCGATGGATGAGGGCTGCGAGGCGACCTGGCCGGAGCGCTTCGAGCCGGATGAAACCTCCGGCATCCAATACGCGATGAATCTGTATTTTTCTGACCGGCAGAGCTTTTTTTCCGAATACCAGAACGAGCCCGAGGCCGCCGAGATCGGCGATGGCGAGCAGATCACGGCCGACATGGTGCTGGAGCGGATGAACTCCCGCCGGCGGCTGGAGATTCCCCAGGCCGCGACGCGCCTTACCATGGCCATTGACGTTCAGAAGAACCTGCTTTACTGGACGATTATGGCCTTCGACGATCATTTCACCTGCTGGCTGATTGATTACGGCACTTTTCCCGACCAGCAGCGCCAGGTGTTCACGACCCGTGACGCGGCGCCGACCTATCGCGACGTCTACCCCGGCGCCGGCCAGGAGGGCGCGCTGACCGCGGCTCTGCAAGACCTGGTGATTCCCTTCCTCGGCAAGCAATTCCTGCGCGAGGACGGCGGCGAGCTCAACATCAGCCGCTGCCTGATTGACTCCGGCTGGGGCGAGACGTCCGATTCCATTTACAACTTCGTTCGCGAATGCGGCTATGCGTCGGTGGTCATGCCTTACAAGGGCTTCGACATCAGCGCGACCAACACGCCGATCAGCGAGTACAAACGCAAGCTTGGCGAGATCATCAGCCCCTACGAGTGGCAGATCGCGCCGATCAAGAACAAGCGCCACATCCGGCTTTTCCGTTACGACACCAACTACTGGAAGTCATTTTTCCGCAATCGGCTGCTGACCTCGCGCGGCGACCCTGGCGCCTTCAGCCTTTTCGGCGACCGCGTCACCGACCGGACGCGCCTGCTCGCCGACCACCTGTCATCCGAGTACAGCGTGACGGTCAGCGCGCAGGGACGGCGGGTTGACGTGTGGAAACTCATGCCGGCGCGGGAGAACCACTGGTTTGACTGCGCGGTGGCCTGCATGGTCGCCGCGTCAGAGCAGGGCTGCAAGCTCATCATTGACCAGCCGACAGCGAGCGGCAAGGAGCCGCGTCCGGTGGCGCCGACCCGGGTGGTCAAAACGGCGCCGAAGAAATACGGCATCCGAAAACGCTATGGCGTCGGCGCCAGCCATTGAGAAAAGCACCCGCGTATAAATAGCGACGTCCAGAAACCAAGGGAGTGTCCGCCATGACAGAAGAAGAACGCAAACAAGCCGAAGCCGCCGTTCTGAAAAATCTTACCCAGCCGGCAGAATACGAGATTGGCGGCGAGCGCATTCGCGCCCATGACCCGGAGAAGCAAGCCAAGGCGCTTGACAACCTCGCCCGTCGGCAGGCGTCGCGCAATCCCCTGGCGGCCATCCTCCCCTTTCGCATTCCAGCCGGTTCCGGGGAGCGGTAATGGAGAAAAAAGAGCACAACGCCATCTTGCCGAAGCCCATCGCGCCTGCCAAGTCCCGCCGTGTCTATGCCCGCTACAACGCCGCGAGCACAAGCGCGGACAGCGCGCGCAACTTTTCCGGCACGGATTATCTTTCCGCCGACGCGGCGATGACCCGCCACGTCCGCCGGCTCATATCCGCGCGGGCGCGCAACGAATTTGCGAACAACTCCTTCGCCTACGGCATCATCTGGACGCTTGCGGACGACACTATCGGCACCGGCCCGCGCCTGCAACTTGAGCCCAGCGAAGACATGACGACGGTCATGACGACGGACCCCGCCCTGCAACGCCGCGAGCGTCGCTTCCACGCCTGGGCGCGCGCCGTCAAGCTGAATGCCCTGCTGCGTTGCGCCAGGATTGCCAAGGCGGTTGACGGCGAGACCTTCATCTGGCTCCAAGTCAACAAGGGCGCGCGGCGGGACGTGCCTCTGGAGCCCAAGCTCTACGAAGCCGAGTACGTCACCTCCGACCTGTACGCGGATCAGCTTGGCGGCATCCACCGCAGCGGCGTGCCCGTCGAGGTTGACGGCATTGTCTACGACCCCTACGGCAACCCGCTGACCTACAAGTTCGCGCGCGTTCACCCGGGCCAGTCCGGCATTGCGGCGTATGGCCGTCCCTTTGAGGTTCCCGCCAGCCAGGTCATTCACTACGCCAACATTTTCCGACCGGGGCAGCACCGCGGCCTGTCCGAAATGACCGCCGCCTTGCACATCTTCAATGATTTGCGCCGCTACAGCACGGCTGTCGTCCTGGCCGCCGAAGTGTCCGCCCGCCTCAGCTTCATCATCTCCAACGACCTGCCGCCGGAGGTTTACACGGAGCTTTACGGGGGCAGCCTCGCCAACGCCCAGGATGGCGATCCACAGTCGCTGCTTGACAAGCTGGGCGGCCTTGACGAGTTCAGGAACGAAGAGCAACACGGCCTGATTCTTCCTGACGGCTACAAGGCCATGCAGCTTAAAAGCGAGCAGCCGACGGCGCAGTACGTCACCTTCAAGGACGCGAAGATTGCCGAGGCCGCGCGCGTCTTCTCCATGCCCTTCAACGTCGCCGCCGGCGATTCATCGTCCTACAACTACGCCTCTGGCAGACTGGATCACCAGGTCTATCACAAAAAGCTGCTCATTGAGCGCGAGACCATCAGCCAGGACATCCTCGACCCCATCCTCGCCGCCTGGGAAGAATACGACCGCGCCCAGCATCCAGACGACTACGCCCACGAGACCACCGGCCACTATTGGATGTTCGACGGCTTCGAGCACGTTGACCCCATCAAGGAAGCAAACGCCCAGGCCGCGCGGCTGACCAACGGCGTCACCACCATGGCGGAAGAATGCGCCCGCGAAGGCCGCGACTACCACTCCATCCTCCGCCAGCGCAAGCGCGAAATCGAAGAATGCCGCCACCTCGGCATAGACCCCATGCCCTGGATGAACGCCGGCGCCGTCGCCTTCGCGCCGGACGCCAAAGAAGAGCCAGCCAAGGAAGAGCCCGCCAAAAAATGAGCGCGCGTATATATCGCAAAGCCCCCTGAGAAGGAGAAGCAGCATGTTTGCCGCCCCACTGTCCATTTTCGCCGCCGATGAGCCCGCCACCATCCGGGCGGCCGCCGAAATCGGCAACCTCAGCGCCGACAAGCTGACCGCCGTCGAAGGCGTCGCCTATTCCGGCGGCCCCATGCAGCAATGGTGGTCCAGCACGCCGGTATACATTGACCTCGGCGGCCTGAGTATCCGCGCGCAAATCCCCTTGTTGTACAACCACTACAACAGCCCCAACTCCCGCCTGGGCGTGCTGACGGCCACCATTGCCGACAACATGCTCAGGATCACCGGCGGCATTGACCCCGCCGCCGAAGGCGCGCAGAAACTCATCGCGGCGGGCAGGAAGATTCCCTGGCAGCTCTCCGTCGGCGCCCAGATTGACAAACTGGAGCGGCTCGACGCCGGCGAAACCGCGACCATCAACGGCCGCAGCGTCACCGGCCCGGCGGCCATCGCCCGGCGCGCCACCCTGACCGAGACCTCCCTGGTCGCCGTCGGCGCCGACGCCCAAACCCACCTGAATATCCTGGCATCCCTGAACTTGCCCAACGAACCCTCCCCCCTCCCACCCCAACAGAAGGAACCCACGCCCATGCTGACTGAACAACTCCGCGCCTACCTCAAAGCCAAGTACAGCCTTGGCGACAAGAGCGATGCCGAAATCATCGCCCACCTCGACACTATCAAGAGCAGCCTCGCCGCCGAAGAAACGGCCATGAAGGCCGCCGCGCCGACCGTCCAGGCGTCCCAGCCCTCGGCGCCGGCCGCACCGCCGCCCACCCCGCCCGCGCAACCGGCGCCGGCCGTCCAGGCCCAGGCGTCCCAGACGCCGCCGCAGCCGCCGCCC
>JAAZKQ010000303.1 GCA_012799755.1 Lentisphaerota bacterium
CAGGCGTCATCTCGGTGAAAGTGGACAAGGCGGACGGACGTGGACAACATATGCTATCGTCCATACTGTCCATAGCGTCCATACTGTCCATAGCGTCCATACTGTCCATAGCGTCCATCGCAGCCTGCGGGAACAACAATGATCCATGGCTGACCGCCTACAAAAGAAGCAATAAAAGTGCTTAGTTTTGCTTGAAAAAGCATTTTTGTTGCTTATATATAAGAAAAATAGTAATTGGCGGAGCACGACGACTGCTGGAAACATAGACTACCGCAGCGCAAGCCAAACGGGATACAACTCATTGGGCGCCAAAAAGCGGATTGTCGCTGATTACGTGTTGGAAAACCCGATGAAAGGGCTTGTTAAATAATTGCCTTTGCAGTTTAGATGCACGCAGTTTGTAAAAACCACGGAGAAACAAAGAAAATGAAAAAGACGCCATCTTTCACGCTGATCGAGCTTTTAGTGGTTATCGCGATCATCGCCATTCTGGCAGCCATGCTGTTGCCGGCCTTGGCGAAAGCGCGGGACAAGGCGCGCCAGATCAGCTGCACAAGCCAGCTGAAACAGCTCGGCCTGGCCATGGGGATGTACATGGATGAATTTGCCCGCGCACCCTATCAGAAGGACGCCGACCATTGCAGGACCGATAGTTCCGCGTCCTTAGTTTACAAGCTCAAGGATTATGTTGGCGACAGCAAGATTTGGAAGTGTCCGGCGAGCACTCGGGACAGCTCCATAGCCGCCGAAACCGCGACCTTGATTCACGTCAGCTACTTTTTCAACGGTGCGGTATTTCAGAGCGCCATCCCGCAGAGTAGCGTTGCCTATCCCAGCGAGATGGCTTTTGCTCGGGATTTTCGCGATCAGCGCCTGGCCGCTTTTCAGCGGCCGAAGTGGGACGACACCAACTCGGGCGATAAGCTTAGCGCGGCAGGGTGGTGGCTCGCCGGCTGGTACACGCCGCCAAGTGAAGTCCGTTTTGACAATATGCACAACAGCGGCGGCAACTTTCCCTACATGGATGGCCATGTCGGCTGGATAAAGAACATCGGCACCAGCTCCGGTATCTTCGGATTGACGCCGGATAACCGCGGCGACAGCCAGGCCCGTTGGAGCATTCGCCGCTAACGGTCGTCTCGGCGGAAAGCGGCATCGAACAAAAGCCATGAGAGTCCAAGCCCCCGAGGCGGCAATGCCCGGGGGCTTTTTGGTGTTGCAACACGCCTGCTCGCCCGCCGTCCAACCTGTCCATAGCGTCCATAGCAGCCTGCGGGAACAACAATGATCAAAGAGTGACCGCTTACGGCATGGCGGCGGGTAAGTCTGGCCAAAAGGGGCGTGGTTATTGGTCAAGGGAACGTGGTGAAATGCGTGGATGTTTTGTCTTTTGGCTTGTCCGGGAGCGGCAGCTGTTCGAGGGTGTCGAGCGCGTCATCCAAGCGGAGCCCCTGTAGTTGGGGCAGATTATGGCAGCCGTCGGGACTGCGCAGGGTTGCCTGTCTGATTCGCCCCTGGGACACATCGAGCCTGGCGCTGCCGTTAGGACATTGGCGTTCGAGGATGAAATCGGCTGTGCGGTTGTAAGTCCAGCCTTCACTGGTGAAGTTGCTGACGGCAGTGGCAAAAGCGCTGTTGCCGCTGAAGTTGTCGGCGGCGACGCTTTCAATGCTGCCTTCACTGCCCAGTGATTGTGCCGCCCGGCAGATGGCGTCCCGGACACTGGCGCAGCTGAGCGCTCTGTTGATCTCGCTGAGGTTTTTGACTGGCACGCGAACAGACGCGACGGTTGTGGCGGTAAAGTGGTCGCGCGGGTCTTGGTGAAGTGCCAGACGGAGCTGTTCGAGATCGGTTTTGACTAGTATGCAACCATGCAGGAGCGCAGCTCGGCCACTGAGTGCGAAGGCGGAGCCGGCAACCTTGTGGTTCCCAACCCAGATGCTGAAATGATCGCAGATGCGTGCTCCGTCAATGCCGACGGCCTGCAAGGCGCTGATGATGCAGCGCAGGTAGCGTTGCTGATCGTAGTCGTCGCGGGCGATGATGAAGGCATAATTGAGGTTGCCGAGGTCATGAAAGACCGTGCCGCCGCCGGAAAGGCGACGAAGAATGGAGACGCCGTTATTGCGGCACCAGCGGAGGTTGCATTCCTGCCAGGGATTCTGGTTTCGTCCCAGGAGCACAGCGGGGGTGTTGCGGTAGAACAGCAGGGTCGGTTGCAGCGGGCTGGCGCGAAAGAGTTGCTCTTCGATGGCGGCGTTCAGGGCCGGATCGGTTTCGCTGGAAAACAGTATTTGCATGAGTGTACGTCGAGTGCTGAGAGTGAGCTTTTCGGCTAATATCTTTGCCGGGAGGCAGCATTGCAAGCTTCCCTGGGGTGCGCCACGGGCGCAACCCCAGGCTGGTATGTTTTGCGCCTTCAGCGCTTCTGCCGCTCCGCGGCCGCTTGCGCGCTGTTTGCGGGGTCATGTCACGCTGTGCGGGCTGCAAGCCCGCAGCACGGTTGGAAAACAGGCGCTATCTTGGTAAAAGTGGACAAGGCAGACAGCCGTAGACAGCATGTGCCATCGTCCATAGCGTCCATAGTGTCCATAACTGTCCATAGCAGCTTGCGGGAACAACAGTTATCAATGAGTGACCGGTTACCCTCAGTCCTATCAATAGCGGTATGGTGGTTGGCGCTCTGGCCGGCACAGGATACATTACGGTATCTTGCCGGATGCGGAGACGATGGACCATTGCCTGCTATGGGCGGTGTTAGGGACAATGAGCCTTGGTGCATAGATGATGAGCCTGCGGGACATACTGGAACGGACCGAGCAGTACACGGTGGAGATCATTAACGGTCGCAATCGCAACCGTTTTGATCGCTGCTACCGTGTTTTTCTGTTTTTGTTGTCCCGGGCCTACCGCAATGTGGTGCAGTTGCGTCTTACCTTGTTCGACAATTTGCTGCTGCGGCAGCACGTGCTGGGCTGTTTTGTGGTCAGCGTGGGCAATTTGACGGTTGGCGGCACCGGCAAAACTCCGGTAGTCGAGCTGTTGTCGCGGACCTTGGCTGATCGAGAGCGTCGCGTGGCGATACTGAGTCGTGGTTATCGCAGCAAGCCTCGCCCCTTCCTGGAGCGTCTGCGGGCGCGCTTTTCGAACGATGGGGAGGGAGTGCCGCCGAAGGTGGTCTCTGATGGTCGAACGGTGCTGCTTGACTCCGGCCAGGCCGGGGACGAACCCTATATGTTGGCGAGGAATCTGGTGGCCAAGAATGGCCGCATGGGTGTTGCGGTGGTGGTGGACAAGGATCGCGTCAAGGGCGGCAAGTACGCCATCAACCATTTTCAAGCCGACACCTTGATTTTGGATGACGGTTTCCAGTACCTGCGCCTTCGCCCCTGGATCAACATCCTGCTGGTTGATTCGACCAATCCTTTCCATAATCACGAGGCACTGCCTTGTGGCCTGTTGCGCGAACCCATCAAGAATCTGCGGCGGGCGGACTACATCTTTCTGACGAAATCCAATGGCGGGACGCACTTGCGACATTTGCGGCGTTTTCTTCGGCGCTGCAACCCCCGGGCCGAGATCATAGAGTGTAATCACGAGCCCTGTTATCTCCAGCATGTACTGACGGATGAACGGCAGGAATTGTCGGCCCTGTCTGGTCGGCGGGTGGCGGCGATCAGCGCGATAGCGGTACCGGAGAGCTTTGAGAATTATTTAACGGCGCTGGGTGGCGAGATTGTGTATCGGAAGCGTTTTGTTGATCATCACCGCTACACCGAACGCGAGTTGTTGAGCTTTTGCACAGAGGCGATGCGTCAAGGTGCTGAGTATCTGGTGACGACGGAGAAGGACGCAGTTCGCCTGCCGCGGTTGCCGGTGGACATTCCGCCTTTTTATTTTTTGCGGGTAGAGATCAAGATACTCAGCGGCCTTGATGCGTTTCACAAGTGTATCACCCGCATTTGTTTGAGCTGAGCTGAAGTGAGCTGCGGCTGCTGATCCGAGTGAAAAAGCTTTCGTTGAGAGGTGAAAAAATGTCTGTTGTGGCGTACACTATAGACGATGCCGTTGAAATGGTCGTCATGGTTGTGCCGGGGCGATTGTGAAGAAAAGAGATAGGGTGGCTATGTCCGCTACTACAAAAAAAACTTGGTTTTGCTTGTCGTGCTGTGTGATACTGTTGGCTCTGCCTGCCCTGGCGTCATTCTGGGAGGCCGGCGAACTATCTCAGCAGCGGGTGCGGACTGCTCAGTCGTTGCTGCGGGACTTTTACCAGCAGGCCGGCTTGGGGCAGAGCAGCGAGGCGGCCGCGACGGCGGTGTTCAAAGATTTTTCCAGCCAGTGTGGGCATTTGTCGGCGCAGGCGACCGGGAGGCTCTTGACTGAACAGGATGTGATGACGGCCAGTGAGAAGATTCTTTTGGAAATGAGCGAGAAGGCGATTCCATTTCCGTCTGAGGAGGAGCTGAAAAAGGAAGCGGAGAAGGCCTATCCACTATACAAGCCGGGTGACAAGGTGGTGGTTGTTTACATGCCCAATCCCCGGTATCCGGCGGCTGTCGAGGGGACTTATCAAGGCAAGATGGGGGCGTTTATCCGTGTTGGCAATGCCCGGATACGTGTTCATGACATGATGCGGGTTGAGAATAACGAGGCGGAGGTGAACAAGTTTGATCCCGAGGTGACCGGGCGTTTGCGCAAAGAGTGGATGCTGCGACGCAGGAATGAGCTGTATGATCAGCGTCAGCGCTATGAAGAAGAAAATGGCGCAGCGGTGAAGACGCAGCAGCGCAATCTTTTTATTTCACGCAACGAACGCGCCGGGTATACGTTCCATGAGAACGAATGGCTTGAGCCCATGGTTTTGCTGCAACGGGTAGCGGCTCAGATTCGCGATGAAAAGCAGCGGCACATGGCGATGGCGGTGCAGCGGGCGCGTCAACAGACCATTCGAGTGATTGAGGAGCAGGCGGTTTCCGAGTTTATGAAGAGCCTTTTCTCGCCGAATTATGAACGCCCCAACCCGGAAGAGACGCTGATGGCTCTTGAGCAGTCCAACAAGGAACGGGCAGAGAGAGAAGCGCGTGCGAAAGCAGAAGAAGAAGCACGCAAGCAGGAGGCTTTGGAGGAAGCGCGACGAAAGGCTGCCGAGGAGGAGGCAGCCCGCCTGGCAGCGGCGGCGGAAGCGCAGCGACTGGCGGCGCTGGCAGCCAAGCCTGAAACAGACCCGGCACCAGTGGTGGAAGAGGAGCTTACGCTGATGTCGCCCCCGGTCGTCATAGGACTCTTCCTGGCTGTAGTTCTGCTGGCATTGGGCGGCTGGTTACTCTACCGTCGCAAACAGAGTCAGGAGAGCAGTGACACCTTTACGAAATTTTTTGAGGGCAAGGGCAAGTTGCAGAAGGACTTTTGGGATCGGGCGGATGCCGATCCTGAGCATTTCAAGTACGTTGCCTACATGTTCCCAAGCATAGCTGATGCGAATCAGGCTTTGCAGAAGCTGTCGTACATCAAGATGTCCGGCTCTGGTGATTTGAGGTGTGATCGTGACATTCTTTTTGGCGTCTATCCTCACTTGGAGGGTGCGGTTGCCTTTGTTGGCGGGACGAAATTCACCTATGCGTTGTGGCGCGAGGCGTCAGCGGTGCTGCCTGAGGAGCCCGGGGCGGTTTACTTCAAGGTAAGTACGGAGCCGTTTGTTTCTCTTGATATACCCGACATTGATAAGTTGGCTTCTGAGTCTAACCTGCACATTGAGAACCTCGGCGTGGAAGAAGTTGCCGGGGAGCGGGGCTTCATCCGCTGTTACAAATATCGTGCTGATACCAAGGATGCCGCCATGGCCTTCCTGGCCGGCATTGAAGTCAACGAAGAGGGTATCACTATTCAGGTCGAAACGCCGGAAGGTGTCTTCGGCAAGGATGAAAATGGCGTTTATACGGCCTGAGTTGGCGGACTGCGGCGCGAGTTCCCGAAGATATTGTGGGAGAGGCGCCTCATGATGCGAGCGCCGGACCAAGGTAGTAGAGCTGTCTGGCGTTTGTGTTGCTTGCGCTGCAAGCGGCTGTGGCTAAGGCTGTGTTCTGTGGGGGGGCTACGCAGTGACTGCGTAGATTCGGGCCTGTTGGTCCGCCGTGAGGATTTCCGCGAGATCGTTGCCTTGGGCATTGGCGCAGGCGCCCATGGTTTTGGCGACAATCTCAGTGATGCGGCTGAAGGGGATTTCGCGTTGGCAGAAGCGTTCGACGGCGACTTCATTGGCGGCATTGAATACTGCGCCCATGGCGCCGCCTGCGCGCATGGTGTGGCGGGCGAGGGTGAGGGCCGGGAAGCGCGCATTGTCCGGCGGGGTGAAGGACAGCTGCAGGGACTTGCTGAAATCCATTGCCTGGACCGGGCAGGGCAGGCGTTCAGGATAGGTCAGACAGTACTGGATGGGCAGGGCCATGTCGGGATAGCCCATTTGGGCGAGAATACTGTTATCCCGGAACTCCACCATGGAGTGGATGATGGATTGTGGATGAATGACCACCTCAATGCGGTCTTCAGGGAGGCCGAAGAGCCAACCGGCTTCAATGAGCTCCAATCCTTTGTTCATGAGCGTAGCCGAATCAATGGTGATTTTTCGTCCCATGGACCAGGTTGGATGTGCCAGTGCCTGGTCAACGCTGACGCGGCTGAGATCAAGCTCGGGGCGACTGTGGAATGGTCCGCCGCTGGCGGTGAGGATGATGCGCTTGAGTTCGTGGCGCGGGTGCTGATCAAGACATTGGAAGATGGCGCAGTGCTCGCTGTCCACCGGCAGAATGCGGCTGCCGGATTTGGCTGCTGCGGCAGTGACCAGCGCGCCGGCCATGACCAGAATTTCCTTACTGGCCAGCGCGATATCCTTGCCGGCCTTGATGGCCTCCAGCACGGGGCGCAAACCGGCGGTGCCGACGATGGCGCAGAGCACGATGTCCACATCATCGGCGCAAACGGCGGCGACGAGTTCGTCCTGCGATGAGAGAACGCGGCAGTGTGGTGGCAGTTCTTGGCCCGCAAGGGCCTCAGGTGTTGCGGCATAGAGCCAGCTGGGCGCGTAGGAGCGAGCTTGCGCAGCCAGCGCGTCGCCCCGGCTGCCGGCGACCAGACCTGTGACACTCAGGCGCTCGCTGTGGGCGCTGACGACTTTGAGGGTGCTGGTGCCGATGGAGCCGGTGGAGCCGAGGATGGCTAGTCGTTTTGTCATGGCGAATTCTGTGGGAGTGGTGGGGGCTGGTGTCGGGCTCAGACGTTGTTTTTTCTGGGAACGAAGTGCCTGAATACCTCACCGAAGTTCAGGGTGCCGACCTCGCGCTGTTTATACATCTCGTAGAGGCGCTCGGCTCCATCAAGGAGGTGCTTTGAGCTGACTCCGTGACGGATGGACAAGGATACCTCAATAAAGGCCGCCAAGTGGTCGCAGCAACGGATGATCTCGCCATCAACGGGCATGCCGTGCCCGTCATTGTATTCGCGTTCGAGTTTAGCGAAACTCAGGTTGCTGCGTACATCATGGCCATTTTTGATGCGATTGCTGAATTCGTCAAGCGTGTAATAGCGGATTTCGTCGTGCCAGGCGCTGGGCAGCAGGGGCAGGAGGCGGTCTTCCATCTGCCGCTCCTCGTATTCCTTGATGATATCATCAAGACCCACGACAGCTCCCTTGATGGGCGAGGTGATGTCGCGAGTGAGTACCTCGGGCAGGTCGTGGAATAGTGCGGCCAGGAAGCCGTTGATCAGGCGTTGCTCGCAAGCGGCGACCTCGCAAAGAGCCAAGTAGGTGAGTAGGGCGACGACAAGCATGTGGCCGAGCACGGAGGTGGCGGGGATGCGTGGTGACTGCGACCAGCGTTTTTGAAAACGCAATTGACCACAGAGATCAACAAAACCGGCAGTCTTGCGCCCCAAGGAAATTTTCTGCACGCCGAGGAGATCATAGTGGTCTTCAATCTGGTCCTCAATTTCCTGGCGTATTTGTTCGATGCCCTTGATGAAAGGGCACATTTTGTAGAGAATGTTGAATTCCCATTGAGTGGCGAGGTAGTGGGCGGCCTTGAGGACGCGTTTTTCTCGAGATGCGTAGTTCGGGTCCAAGAAATGCTTTTTCATGCGGTCGCGGAAGCCGCCAGGTATAGGTGCGGTTTGTTCCTTGAGGTGTTGCAGTACCCAATGGTTGAGTTCGCGGCCCTTTTCAGCCATCATCTTGTGGAAGACCGGCGGTTTGATATCGGTAAGGACAATGCGGTGGAACATTTCAAAGATGCCGCCTTCGAGCAACCTTAGCCAGGATATGGAGTCAGGAGCCTGTTCTTCTTCGAATTTAGCCAGAACGTAGGCAATGATCATCTTATGGGCTTGCTTGTCCAGTTCCGTGAAGTCCATGGGGTTGATCTGGTCGTTCCAGCGGCGGATACTGGCGGCGTCGTAGATTAATTCCAGCAATGACGGGGAGAGAGAACTCGGCATGATGACAGACCCTGTTTGCTTGCTTACGTTGGTCGGCGGCAGCGAAGGCGCGCCGGTTCCGCCCTTGGCATTGGCAGCGCGGGTGAACAATGTAACGCGGAAAGCCCGTCTCGGTGCCTTTTCTGTAGAAAAAAATGTGCAAACACTGTAAGCGGTCGGTGGACATTGTGGACGGGGTGGACATTGTGGACGGGGTGGACATTGTGGACAAGCGCCTTTTTCCTGTTCGTTTTGCGGAATCAGGTGTGCCTGAGCGATTGCGCTGATTGGCAACCGGTCACCGATTGGTAACAGCGATATTGCGAGCATGCTTGCACGCCGTTTGCGGGGTCATGTGCCGCTGCGGGCTGCAAGCCCACAGCACGGTCGGCGCCTGCGTGTGCCTGGGGTTTTCGTTTGCGGGGTCATGTGCCGCTGCGGGGTCAAGCGACCGCGAAGCGGCGGAAGCGCCGTAGGCGCGACGCTTATCAGCCCAGGGCGAGCGCCCAAAGGCGCGACGCTTCAAGGAGTCCCCAGCGTCGGTCAACCAGTCCCCTGAGTCCAATGCGTCATTCCCCGCGGTCCCGGCGTCCCAGCCGTCCAATCCATGGGATCATGCCTTATGAGTCGTGAGTCCTCGCCCCGGCGCCGTTGCCAATGAGTCCCGTCGGTTTCAGGCGTCCCCTGGAACCGCCCACTATCAATGGGTGAGCGATTACACTGATTGTGAGTTGATTGTGAGCTGATTGTTGTATAATTAAGCTCACACGGGTACATTAACTTGCTTGTGTTTACAACGGTGGTTCCCAGGTGAGTGGCGGGACGCGAGGTCGTCCAGCCAAAGCCCAGGGGAGGATGGTGCAAAGCAGCAGAATGCAGAAGCAATATATGACAAAACAAACCTACAACGTTCTGGCGGTTGATGACGAAAAGTTTTCCTTGGTATTGCTTCAGTCCTGTCTTCGCAGTGAGAATTACAATGTGATCACTTGCGACAATGCGCTACAGGCGGTGAAGGAGTTCAAGACGCATGACTTTGATGTGATTTTGTTGGACGTTATGCTTGGCTCCATTGACGGCTTTGAAGTGCGCAAGTTGATTCGGGAATACGATCAGAAGATACCGATTATCTTTTTAACGTCTTTGCTTGACGACATCAATAGTTCGCTGATCAATCGCATATCTGAAGACCAGTATTCGTACTATTTGAACAAGTCGTTTCAAAAGAAGCAGCTGATAGAGAAGATTGAGCACGCGGTGCGGGTTTATCGCGAGGAGAGCGACGCGGCGCGTTTTTACAAACAGCTCAATGTGGACCTGTTGTTGGCGCGCGAAGTGCAGCAAGTGTTGTTGCCGCCATGGTGTTCTTTGAATGAGCACATGCTGACGACGTATCTGTACGAGCCCCGTTTCCGGATTTCGGGTGACAGTCTTGATCTGGTGGAGCTAGGCTCGGGCAGGTATTTGCTGTTTCTGGCTGATATTGCCGGTCATGGCATCCAGTCAGCCTTGTACATGAGCGCGATCCAGTCGTTTTTGAAGACTTTGCGCTTGGAGATGCTTGAGCAGGCGTGGCTGCCCAACCTGATCCTCAATCGCATCAACCAGTTTTTCTGCAACGACCTCAGTGGCGGCAGCTACATGACCTGCCTGGTGGCGATTTTTGATTTTCCCAATCGGCGTCTGGTATTTCAGAGTGCCGGTCATCCCGGATTGATTTGTTGTTCCCAGCATGAGCAGCGTGCCTACGAGATTGACATGGGCGACAAGGGCGGTATTCCCATCGGTTGGTTTGCGCACACGGAATATCAGGAGGAGGACAACGTCTATTACGATTTAGCCCCGGACGATATCATCCTGGGCTATACGGATGGCTTGATAGATTTGAAAAACGAGTATGAGGAGACGGTGGCAACACCTCTGTTGCTGAATCTGCTGACCTCCCTCATGGAGAAATCAATCTTTTTGCCCTTGCCCTATTTGCTGCGCAGCGCCCTTGATCAGATCGGTTACGACGTCGTGTCCGATGATGTCTGTATCGTGGAGGTACGTACTGCGCCGAAGAATGAGGACAGTCTTCTGCAGCTCATCAACCTGACCAAGGGTGATGTCAGCCGCGGCGTGGAGCATTTTGGGCGTTTTGTGGAGGAACGGACACATAACGACGAGCTGGCTACCAGGGTCGAGTTGCTGTTGAGCGAGTTTATCAACAATGTCATTGAGCACGAATGCGCAAACAGGCCCAGTTTGCGCTCGGGTATTTCTGTTCAGGTCTGCTTGCGTGAGCCTGACTCGGTGCATATCACGGTATTGGACCGGGAATTGAAAAACGAGCATGGCGGGCTTCAGCTCGCAAAGGACGCCGCTGAAATTTTCGAGGAACAGAATCAGGCCATGGCTAGTTCCGGTCGCGGTCTGGCCATCATCCGTACAATCAGCAGCAATATCATGCGCAAGCATTATAATGGATTGAACCAGACCGATTTTTTGATTCGGAGCGACCGGCCGTGGTCTACCCAAGGCTAAGGGCGAGTTATACGTCCCGATTATACTCTTGGTCGGCATTTTCCCGTTCGACCGGGATATTTGGGGTGCTGAGAAAGAAGGGGTTGCGATGAAGGCAGAGATACGACAGTATATCGTTGAGGAGCTTGAGCTTGACGATGAGGAGACCATCGTCATGCTTTTGGATTCCTATACGGAGTCGCTCAACAAGAATTTGGAATTGTTGCGGGAAAGTCTGCAGGCGGGCAACATAACGGAGGCGGTTGGGGTGGCGCATGCGATGAAAGGCGCTTCGGCCAATATTGGCGCACAGCCATTTTTTGAAGTCTGCCGCGCCATTGAACTCGTCTTAAAGAGCGGCGATGTCGCTACCGGAAAGAAGTTGCTGGGAGATTTGTTAGCTATGCACGAGGCCTTTCTTCGGGAAGCCCTGTAGTCGTTTGGCTGTCTTGCAGATGCCGGCCAATTTGGAAGTAACGCAGGAATGAAAGAGAAGGAATCAGCCCAGTTCGTCCGCGATGCTGGCGCTGGCGAGCTGCGCCGGCGCCAGTCCATCATCGCGGAGATCTATGCTCGCGGGAAGCAGCCGCGTTCCAATACCCTGAAGCTGGTACTTTGGGATTGCACACTAGTCTTTGCCCGTGGGCTGAAGCGCTTTCTTGACATTGTGGGCTCGCTGTTTATGTTGCTTATTCTTTTGCCCCTGTTGCTTGTCGTGGCCATACTGATAAAATTGGAGGATGGCGGCAGTATTATTTACCGTCAGGTGCGAGTGGGCAAGGATGGCCGCCACTTTCAGTTCTACAAGTTCCGTTCGATGTATGAGGATGCCGACCGGGTGCGGGAGGCTCTGGCCGAGCAGAACCAGTCTGCGGATGGGGTTATCTTCAAGATGAAGCGCGATCCACGGGTGACGCGCATGGGGCGTTTCATCCGTCGCTTCAGTATTGACGAGCTGCCGCAGCTGTTCAATGTCCTGGCCGGTGACATGAGCTTGGTTGGGCCGCGACCGCCGCTTCCCGACGAGGTGATGCAGTACACGCTGGAGGACCGCAAGCGCCTGCATGTGATGCCGGGCATTACTTGTATCTGGCAGGTGTCGGGCCGTAGCGATATTCCTTTCAAGCAGCAAGTGCAACTTGACAAAGAGTACATTCACAGTCAGAGTTTGCGCAAAGATTTGTGGATATTGCTCAAAACGATACCGGCGGTGATATTTGGCAAGGGCGCCTATTGAGAGGCTTGCTTGCGAGCGGGCGATGGGCTTGACGGCCAAATGTTAAATATGGCGAGTGACTGAATAAAGGACATGAGAGAGCCCATGAAAGCATTGATATGCCTTGGCAATCTCGAAGAGCAGGGGCTGAATGAGGGCTTCAGCGGGATTTCAGCCGCGCTGTTGCCCGTTGTCAATAAACCGTTGGTTGAGTATTACATTGATTTCTGCTGTAGTGTGGGCATTGCGTCCATCCTGATCTTGGATAGTGATTTCGCGCCTGAAATGGCCAGCTATCTGGGGGATGGCGAACGCTGGTCAGTCTCACTCAGCTATATTGGCACCAGGAGTTATGCCAGCCTGTCGGAGTTGTGCCGGCACCATCGGTCATTTCTGGGGACAGAGCCTGTATTGTGGCTCAATGGTACGGTCTTTCCCTTTTTCGATTACCGGTCGCTTTCCGCGGCGCAGTTGGCAGTCGAAGAAGAAGTGCCCTGGGATAGTACGCCCTTGCCGACGGGCTTGTTTTTTCTGGGCCAAAACAGCTGTCAACGACTGGCCGGCGAGGTGATACAGATTTGCAGTTTTGCCGATTATCATAGCTGCAACTGCCGGGTGCTGGCTGCCGAAGAGGGGATGTTTCCAGTGCCGGGTTATCACGTGGAGCAGGGTGTTCGCACTGGTATGAATGTGGTGATACCGCCGAGCGCCCGGATCAAAGCGCCGGTTCTGCTGGGCAACAATGTGCGTCTGGGGGAAGGCGTGCAGCTTGACGGCTTGGTAAGCCTGGGTGACGAGGTCATGATTGACAGCGGCTCGCATTTGTGCGAAACGATTGTTTTTGACGGTACTTACGTCGGACGTGATCTTGAGCTTAAGCATAAGATTGTCTGTCGTGATCGCATCATTGATCCGCGCAGCGGCGTCGTGCTCAACCTTGGCGACGAGTCCTTGGCCATGGATATACGTCCTTTCACCTGGGATTTCTATTTGCGTTGGGCCGTGGAGGCCATGGCGGCGGTCTTGCTGATCCTTCTGCTGTCGCCCGCGTACGCATTTTTGCGTCTTTTGAAGAAAATGCCTTCCGAGCCGTGTTTTTTCTACAGCCTGCGTCATCGCGGTCGTTATTTTCGCCAGTACCAGTTGAATATGGGCAATCTCTGTGATTTGTATTTTTACAAATGCAGTTTGGACAAATATTGGATGTTGTGGATGGTCCTGACCGGCGATATGCGGCTGATGGGAGATTCGGTGGAGCGGGTGCCGGATGACGGCGAGACAGCATATCGTCCGGGCGTGTTCTGTTTTTCTGATACCCGCAACGGAGCCACCAACGCCATGCAGCGGGCCTTGGACGATCGTTATTTCCGGCATAATCGCAGTCCGCTGATGGTCTTGGAATGCCTCTTGAAGATATTGGTTGGGCGTTTTTTTGTTGGCCGCGGCTATTGACGACGTGAAGGAATGAGAGGTGCGAGGCAGCTATGGGCGGCTTAGCGGGCAGCGGGCGCCGGGATGGGGTGCAACGCAGCTTCACGATGATTCGTGACTCGGTGGTGGATTTGCTTATTGCCGAGATGCTGGTCGGCTTGCGGCAGGATATTGCCGCATTGTCGCCGGGACCGGGATTGGCCGCTATGTTTCTCGGCGGCAGCTATGGCCGTGGTGACGGCGGTGTTGTGGAGCGGGAGGGGCGCCGTCTGCCTTACAACGACATGGATTTTTTTGTTTTCAGCGATGGCATGGGCAAAAAATCCCGGATAGCTTTGGACGCGGCATTGGCCGGCTTGGCTGAAACCTGGTCGGAACGTATGCGCATTGATATTGATTTTGCTCCCGCGCGCGAGTTGCGTACTCTGTCCACCATGCCTGTGACCCTGATGTTTCAAGAATTACGTGAAGGGCATGTATTGGTATGGGGCGATGAGCGGACGATTGCCCGGATACCAGAGTGTCCAGCACAGAGTTTGCCGGGGCTGGAAGCTTTGCGTTTATTACTTAATCGCGGCACGGGGCTGCTTTTGGCGGCAATGCGCCTGGCAGAGAAGCGCGACGACGAGGCGAGCGGTGATTTCATCTGGCGGAATCTGCACAAATGCGCCTTGGGATGCGGCGATGCGTTGCTCATTCTGACGCATAGCTACGACTATTCGCTGAGTCGCCGGCAAGCAGGTATGGCGGCATGGCGCAGTCGCTTCTGGCCGGAAGCCATGGGAGAGCAGTTGGTAGAACATTATAGCCGGGCGGTGGCGTTCAAGGCGCAGCCATACTGTGAGTCGCCGCGCGCCGCCGGCGAGTTGTTGCTAGAGCTGCGACAGCTGTGGCTGGCCAGCCTGGAGCGGGGCCTGGAACTCAGCGGCTGCCCTGTCTCGGGCCTGGAGCGCCTTGGACTGCTCCGGGCCTTGGCGACTGTCGGCGGCAAAGAACGCTGGTGGAAAAACTGGCTGCAGAATGTTATCTATGGACTTTCAAGTGGCCTGGGAACCGGCTGCTTCATGCCGCCGCAATGCTGGCTGCTGCAGATGTTGACGGATATTCACCGGGGTAACCCCGGACTCCTTGGCGAGCTTGATTTCTTCTCGGAACCGGACAGGGGATTGGACTGGTTCTTTCACCGCTGGCGACGATTCAACTGAGCATGGGACGCAATTAGTCAATGATTGATATTGGCCGGTTCCAGGAGGCGTCTGAGACCGATGGGACTCATTGGCAGCGGCGCGGGGCGAGGACTCAGGACTCATAAGGCATGATTCCATGGGCTGGACAACCGGGACGCCGGAGACCGTGGGGAATGACACATTGGACTCAGGGGACTGCTTGGCCGACGCTGGGGACTCCTGGAAGCGCCGCCGCAGGTCGCGCGTTTTGGCGCCCAAATATTGGGAGACCGGTTACTTTTGGGGTAACCGGTCACTCATTGATACCGGTCGTGGCGGCGGTCGTTTTCAGCTGTAGTGCCTTTACAAGGCACTGCCTC
>JAAZKQ010000304.1 GCA_012799755.1 Lentisphaerota bacterium
AAGGGGCCGAGGAACACGAACATAAACGGCCCTCTACCCAGGGCGGCGCACACTTTCAGTGTGTTTGCCCTGGGCTGGTATATCTTGCGCCTTCAGCGTGCAATTTCGGGGGGACGCTCACCCAGGGTTGCGCCAGTGGCGCAACCCTGGGCTAGTATGTGTCGCGCTTTCAGCGTGCCTTGCCGACGCGGACATCAATGGCTCTTATATGAATTGAACGTTCGTCAAGATCTATATTGGCTCTTATGTGAAAAGCATTGGTCCAAGCGGTCCCAGGCGTCCCCTGGGACCAACCAATATCAATGAGTGACCGGTTACTTAACAAGTAAGCGGGCATTCCTTGAGCATTATTGTTCCCGCAAGCTGTCATGGGCAGTATGGACGCCATGGACGATGGCACATGTTGTCCACGCTGTCTGTCTCGTCCACTTTTACCAGGATAGCGCTTGTTTTCCAGCAGTACTGCGGGCTTGTAACCCGCAGCGTGACAAGATGGCCATGAGCTATCCATTTACACCGCAGGAGCTTAACCATGCTTACTCTGGCCTCTGCCAGGCAACGCCGCCCCATGCTTCCTCCCCGTGTTTCTCCTTCCGCTGCGCGGCGCTAGTGAAATAAACTATAGTGTGCATTATTAAACTCAACTATACTATAATATACTTAATCTTAGAGATTTTAGATTATATGCTTTCCCGCAATGACTTATGACTTTCTTGACAATCTTTTTCTTTGACACTCTTGTTAAGCCGCCAGAAGTGTAGTATGCTATAGTTAGCTTTTTTCCAGGGCCTTTGTCTTTACCTGCGCTGCACGCTTGGTCAATGTTAGAGACTTTGCGGCAAGCAGCGGCTGGCGCCCCAAGATGTGCAGCGGCGGCATTCGCGCAAGCCTGCCGAATCTAGGACTTAGGCAACATGGGAATAAGGCGGTTGAGCATAACCTGAAAAGTGATGACGTAAGGATAGTGAGGCAACATGCCCCAAAGCAGTCAGGACAACAGCAAACTTTTTGATGAGCAAGTCAGCCGTTTGCACGAGTTGCATTATCTGGTGTTGTTTTGGGCGGCCCAGGGAGAGGGCCGCGGCTGCAAATACAACATTACGAATTGTTTTGACGACATGAAATCCGCCGGTGTGACGCGGACTAAACAGACGGCGGTGGCAGCGATTGAAGGATTGGCGACGCTGTGTTTTATTGACGTCCGTGAAGAACGCAACCGCAAGAACATATATATTACCCGCTACGGCGCAAAGGCCCTGGAAGCCCTGGTGATGAACAACCAGTTCCAGCCAAAACCCTCAGCGTTCCTGGAGGAGCAATAACATGACTATCGGTATAGGTGGCGCAGGAAGCAAGATCGCAGCAAAGCTGGACAGCCAGGCGATCTTGGTGAATGTCTCGGAAACCGAGTTGAATAAGGTTCCTGGCGGCGCCCGCCGCATCCTGGCCAGCGTCCATGCGACGCGGGGGCAGTTTCGCGGCTCGCGAAAGAATCCGCAAATCGGGCTTGACGCCTATCAGTCGGTCCGCCGGGAACTGCTGGAGCTCGCGCGCGGCAATATGGTCTTCTGTTCCAGCGGTGGCGGCACGGGCAACGGCATTACTACCGGCCTGTTGCAGGACCTCTCCCAAGCGACGGATATTGACACGGCGAACAAGACCTTCTTCGGCATCATTTTACCCTACGCCAAATTGGAGTCAAACGAGTTCGTCAACAACACGATTGAGTTCCTGACCGGCCCCCTGGCTGAGGCCATTGACAGCGGCAACACGGGCAATATCGTGCTGTTCAGCAACAAAAAGAAGTTCGAGGAAAAACTGTCAGAAGACAGCTATAACCAGCAATTGGTAGAGTCACTCAAGCTCTTTCTGAGCATCCCGGACAAAAACGACGTGTACCGACTGCTGGATGGACACATTGACCACGAAGACTTCGCGCTCTTCATCTCCAAACCCTACTTCAACCATTTTACTTTCTTGGAATACGATCCCGCAATACCCTTTGGCAAGCAGCTGGAGGCCAACAGCAATCCCTTGCTGCTGGAACCGGAAGCAGCGATTGAGGCCTTGTTCCTGCTGGAGGTGCCCCGCGGCGGCGATCCATCCATGTTCTACGACATCTTGGAGTACTTCTCCGAAAAAAATGTCTCGCCGATCTATAGCGTCGTCGAGAACCCCGACCGCCAAAAGCCTTTTGTGACTGTCGCGTTGCTCTATTCGCGCAAACCGGCGGAACTGGTGGACGACTTCAACCGCATCACCGAACAGCACGTGCAGGCCAAGGTCAAGAAGTCACTGGACCAGAATGTCGTCCTGCATAAGCTGGACGTGAACATGGAACAAGAGGCGCGCCGCGCCGTCAAGCAACGCGGCGACACCGAAGATGTGCTGGCAACCCTGCGGCGATTGGGAAAACTGTAAGGGCTAAGCAACCCGCCGGACGACAGCACGTCTACGATCATCCTGCCGAAAACTCACGTTGACAAACGTGAGAGAATACAGATAATGGAATGAGCGACGCTGAGCAAGTAAAACCAAATATCAACAGCGCTATTGAACCAACGTTGCGCCGATATATCACCCAGTCCAAAAGCAAGGCAGACTGGAAAGAAGACCGAGAGGCCTTGACGCGCAGCAGCTACAGCTTGGATCAATTGCTGGCCCGCGGAGCCGAAAGTGTCCTCTACCGCGGCAGCTGCGAAGGACGAATCTACTGCATCAAGATCGTACGCAACAAACTGGGCAAATTCATCGGCCAGAAAATCACCCGCCGCAACGAAGAAAAGCTCGAAAAGGTGTCATACCGAACCAAAGTGCGACACATCAAAAACGAGTATGCCGTGGGCAGAAAGCTGTACGACGATGGGCCTTTGCCAGTCGTGCATATCTACGAGCTGCGACGAATCAAACGCTTTGGTTTGGAAATCGGCTACGACCTCATTATGGAGTACCTGCGAGGACATGATCTGAGCGACAGGAATCTGCACAAGAACCTCAGCACCGAAGATAAAATCAAAGTCTTCCACCAGGCAATCTTGGCCTTGGGCTACATGCACCGGCGGAAGATCATCCACCTGGACATCAAGCCGTCGAATTTCATGCTCTACAACGGCCAGGTCAGACTGATAGATTTCGGCGTGTCAGTGCTAAGCGGCTACCGGGCCAATGCCATTACCGGCACCGGCGGCTATCTCTCGCCGGAGCAGATTTGCAAGGAAACGCTGGATGAGAGTACGGATATCTTCGGCATGGGCGTGGCCTTCTCAGTGTTTTTTGGCGCAAAGCCGCTCAATCAGTCTCAGGAAGACCTGATGACCCGACAAGTCCGCCAGGAAGCGCGCTATCATCTAGGCAACACGGCGGTTCCGCTCGTCATGGAAATACCTGAGCTGAAAAATTATCCGCTCATTGCGGATCTGATCCGCGAATGCACCATCCCCAAGCGGGCCCAACGCATCAACAACTGCACCGTGCTGGCAAATATGCTGAAACGCCATGCGGAAGAATATGGCATCGTCATTCCCGACGCCCAAGCCTGAGCTCGCCCGCACAGCAGTCATCCACGTTTTTGCATCAAGCAGGAGTACATCACGATGAGCATTCGTCCCATTGAGCAGGGCGGCGTCACGTCGGCGGCCGGTTTTCAAGCCGCGGGCATCATTGCCGGCCTGAAGCGCAGCGGCGCCAAGGACATGGCCATGTTGTACAGTCCACGGCCCTGCGTAGCCGTCGGCGCCTTCACCAGCAATCTCTTCGCGGCGGCGCCGGTCATCTACGACCGCAAACTCATCGCCGCCGACACCCCCATCCACGCCATTGTCATCAACAGCGGCAACGCCAATGCCTGCACCGGCCAGCAAGGTCTGCAAGACGCCGAAAAAACCGCCGCGCATGCCGCAGCCCAGCTCTGCCTGCACCCGACGCAAGTGCTGGTCTCATCAACCGGCCGCATCGGCGTGCCCATGCCCATGAACATCATCCTCGCCGGCGTGGACAAGGCCGTAAAAGCCCTGAGCGCCGACGGTGGTCAGGACGCCGCCGCTGCCATTATGACCACGGACACCAGACCTAAAAGCCACGCAGTCGCCGTGGACGTTGGCGGCGCCACTGTGCGCATTGGCGGCATGACCAAGGGCGCCGGCATGATTGCGCCCAAGCTGCGCATGCAGCCGCTGCAAGCGACCATGTTGGCCTACATCACCACCGACGCCGCCATCGAACGACAGGCGCTGCATGACAGCTTGGCGCGCGCGCTGGACCTGTCCTTCAACCGCATTACCGTTGATGGCGACACCAGCACCAATGACACCGTGATCGCGCTCGCCAACGGCGCCGCCGGCAACGACCTCATCAAGGCCGGCACGCCCGAGGCCGAAACCTTCTTCAAGGCCCTGGTCGAAGTGCTTGCCCGGCTCGCCCGAGAGATGGTGCTTGATGGCGAAGGCGTCACCCGATTCGTGGAAATCAACGTCTGCGGCGCGAAGAATGACGCCGACGCGCGCCGCTGCGCCGAGGCCATCGCCAACTCCGCGCTCTGCAAGACCGCGTGGTTCGGCGCCGATCCCAACTGGGGCCGCATTCTCTGCGCGGCCGGCTACTCCGGCTGCGAATTCGATCCCAGCAAGGTCAATCTGGACTACATGAGCACGCCGGTGGTGCGCCGCGGCATGGACGCCGGCACGCCCGAAGCCGAGCTGGCCGAAATCGTCAAAGCCAAGGAACTGAGCATCAATCTGGACCTCGGCGACGGACCGGGCGCCTTCACTGTCTGGTCATGCGACATGACCTACGAATACGTCAAAATCAACGCGGACTATCATACCTGAGCGACACGCCAAGGCGTTGCGGGGCAGGGCGGTTTCGGCACGAATACCAGGCAGTAGTTTGAACGATCACCCGCGCAAGCACATGGGCCCATCACGTCAATACTCTTCAAGAGCCAGCATGGATCTTGACGAACGCCCAACTCTCATAAGTAAGGGCCATTGAAGTTCGCGTCGGCAAGGCACGCTGAAGGCGTGCCATATACTAGCCACGAAAGGTGGGTTCCTCGGCCCTCTATCCAGGGCGGCGCACACTTTCAGTGTGCTTGGCTGGGCTCCTATGAAACTCGCCGCGCGAATCGTCGGAACTCACCACGGAGAACGGTCCAATCACCACTATGACAAGGCAGCTGAAATCATCCAGAAGCACAATTTGCCATTACTTGGCGATTTTTTGGCTTGTCAGGGGCGATTTTTTGGCTATTTTTCACGCAGTCCTTTAAATCACAGCCCACCCACCCTAGGGGGCCCCCATCCCATAAGGTCGCGCGCGCGAGGGACGGACTGCGCTTAGGCTGGGGGCCACATAGTATCCATGGCTCTTATGAAACCCGCCGCATGGTCAGCCACCTATAGGTGTCGTGGGTTTCCAGCAAATTGTCCCCGGGTGTATTCTCCACCGGGGTGGCTACTGGTATGTTCCGCGCCTTCAACGCTTCTGCCGCTTTGCGGCGATGAAATGCCGCGAAGGCAGAGGGCTGTTTTGCCAAGGCACAAAACGCTATGAAAAATAGTTAAATAAAAGAGCATTGGGCCTATCACGTCAAGATGCAAGGCAACAGCAGCGACTATGGCAATGCAACTCAACATGGAACCTCGGCCGGTATTGGCTGTGTGTCTTAATCCGGCTTGGCAAAAGACCCTGATCTTCAGCCACCTGCACGCCGGCGAAGTCAATCGCGCCCGGCGAGTCCACGAATGCGGCGGCGGCAAGGGCGTCAATGTCGCCAGGGTATTCCGGCGGCTGGGCCTGCCCGTCGCCGTGGCCGCCTTTACCGGCGGTTATCCGGGACAACGCTTGCGCGGCGAGTTCAGCGAACTCGGCGTCGAACCCATTCTCGTTGATGTCGCCGCAACCACGCGCTGCTGCTTCACCGTCATCAGCGAAGACAACAGCGTCGTCACCGAGCTTATTGAGCCATCGGGCACCATCAGCGGCGCGGAAGCCGAGGCGCTGCAAATGCGCATAAACGGCCAAATTCGGCGTTTTGGCGCCGTAGCCCTGTCCGGCACCGTCCCACCGGGCATCAGCGGTGAATTTTACGCATCCGTCGCGCGCGAAGCCGCGTTACAGGGCGTGCCGGTACTGCTGGATGCCGTCAAGGACATTGCCGCGACCCTGGAGGCCGGCGTGACCATGCTCAAGATCAATGCCGCCGAACTGCGCGAACTCGGCGGCGCCGAGGACATCGCCGGGAACGCCCAGCGCCTCTTCCACCGTTTTGCCGCGCTAAGCTGGCTTGCCGTCACTGACGGCCCCCGCCCGGCCCGGCTCTTCTCCCGCGAACACAGCTGGCGCTTCACCCTGCCGGCGCTGCCGCGCATCGTCAGCGCCATTGGCGGCGGCGATTGCACGGCGGCCATCCTCTGTCGGCGCCTGGCCGAAAGACCAGACGCCGACGGCGAGCTCATGGCCAATTTCTACGCGGAGGCCCTCGCCTGCGCCTCGGCGTCCTGCCTCACCGACACGCCGTCGGTTTTTGATCCGGCCGAGGCATTAAAAATCCGCGCCGCCATCAGCATTGACTGAGCGGGCGCGGGCGGGCTGAATGGGCAGGGCGGGAGGCGAAAAAGATACTGGTGGCCGAATCCGCCACGTTCACCCAGCCCCCAATTCTACTGCGTTTTCCTCAGAACAGCTCCATGAGTGCATCGGCGAAGAGCTTCATGCCGAAGGCGTTGGGGTGATTGATGGCATTGAGCATGAGCGTGCTGTGGGGAATGCCCTGCCGCCAGAGGCGGCCATAGCGCAGCGACCCGTCAGCCAGGGCGACATTGTTCTGCTGGGCGAAAATCCGCAGGCCCTTGACATAGCGACGAGGGTCCTCGTCAATATCTTTTTCGCGGTCAAGACCCATCCAGTCGGGACGGACATAATGCGGCGTGAGGATGATCCACTCAGCGCCAATGCCCTTGAAATCCGCCAGCAGCTTCCCATAACGCTCCATGACCTGCTCTTCGCTCATGTAGGAATCGTTGACGAATTCGGAGACAATCAGGTCGGGCTTGAGGTCTAGCACTTTCTCCTGGTAGTTTTTCGGACTGCCCGGCTTTTCATTGAGATAGCTGGAGGTGTTGCGGCCGCCCCAGGCCTCGGTGAGCATCTCGATCTGCGCCTTGGGGAAACGCTCGCGCAGGCGGGCGAGGAACTGCATCTGCCAGCGTTCGGTGTCGGGATTGGGCACGAAAGTGCCGACAGTAACGCTGTCGCCCCAGGCAAGAATGCGGATGGGCTCGCCGGAACGCAGTTTGGCGATGGTCTTCGGCAGGAGCCGTTCGGCGACGGTCGGTGTCTGCCTGGGCGGCTCGGGGTAGGCATGTTCGAGCAACGGAAAGAGCTGGGCCTCACCGAGCTTGTCCATGCGCCCGGACAGCCAGACATTCGCCAAGCGCCGCTCGCCCTCCGCCAGTGGCGGCGGCACGGGACTGGCGACGTGACCGACACCACGCCGCAGTACCATCTGCCCCTTGGCATCAAGAACAATGCTGTCCAGCCGCGGCAAGCTGTATTGATAACTGCAATAAACGGGCTGCTTCTCGCCGATGGCGCCATCCGGCAGGCGACCAAAGGTGCCCCAGTCAGAGGCCAATTCGTAGTCCTTGCCGCGCACAAAGACCTGTGACTGCTCGTCAACGCCGGCGCGCAGCACAAAGCTTTCAGGTATCAGCATATAGCGTGCAGTACATTCCTGCGCCCGCACGCCGCGGGGCTTGTTGGCGCGCGCATAGCCGGGCTTTTTCTCGTCGTAAACAGCCAGCCGCCCGTGCTTTTCAGCCGTTACGGTCACGGTTTCGACGGGCTCAATGGTGAATTCCGCACGCTTGCCATCAGCCTCCACCGCGATGCGCCAGTCGCCAATGATGCTCATCTTCGCGGGTTCCTCGGCGGCGCCAAATGCCACGCTCATACTCACCATGCCCATGCTTACCATTACGGTCAATGCCCTTGTCTTCATGCGATCCTCCATGCTTGCGCAGACTGTTTCATATCCATGTTTGAGGGAAAAAACGCTACGCGGGAAAATAACCGCTCCAGGCATTTTCGCAATGACGGCCGGCTGTGGCCGCTTACGCCGCCGCAGCTAATCGGCCACCGATTAATATTGTGGACCAAGATGTCAGCAAATGGACCTCTTGGCGCCGTAGGCGCTTAACCATGCTTAACCCCAGCCTTCAGGCTGGGGTGGCGAGCTCCCCTTGA
>JAAZKQ010000305.1 GCA_012799755.1 Lentisphaerota bacterium
CTGACTGGCGCCAAAGAGGCAATGGAACCTATGCAAGGTCTTCCCCTTTTTACGCCTTGCATCCCATGCGGTGTTTTTTTAGGTCGCCCTTACAGGGCTTTTTTCGGGTGGGTGCCTTACCCAGGGCGGCGCGCCCTGCGGGCGCTTGCCCTGGGCTATCTTAGGCCGCGCCTTTGGCGCTGAAAACCAAAGGCAACAGAAAACGGCCAATTATCAATCGCTGACCGCTTGCCTTTTTTCCCATCCCTGGCCTTCTTGGCGGTTGTCGGGACGGCGTTCAGCATTTATACTGAGAATTCGTTGCCGATAGCACGTCGGCTCGGGGGAAATGACGGCACTGCCCATGGATCGTCACGCTATGTCCCGCCCCGGACGCAACAGCATGGACCGAGTGCGACAAATGCAGAGGAGAAACCATGTCCGAAAAGCCTTTAACGATTCTACACAGTTCCGACTGGCACCTGGGCCACACCCTGATGGGGCGCCGGCGACACGAGGAGTTCACCTATTTTTTCGACTGGCTGAACGGCGCTATTAAAGAGCATGACGTTGATGTCTTGCTAATATCCGGTGACATCTTTGACAGCAGCATGCCGAGCAACCACGCGCAAAACCTTTACTTCGACTTCTTGACAAAGGTCTGGCAAGCCGGCATTTGCCGTCACATCGTGGTCATCGCCGGCAATCACGATTCGCCATCGCTGCTGAATGCGCCGGCATCCCTGTTGAAAGCTCTGAGCATCCACGTCGTCGGCTGTATGACTGAACACGTTGAGGACGAAGTACTCGTCCTGCGCGACAGCACCGGCGTGCCGGAGCTCGTGGTCGGCGCCATTCCCTACTTGCGTGAACGGGACATTCGCGTCATCGGCGAAAATGACAGCGCGGCAGATAGAGAAAAGCAGCTGATCACCCGTACCCGTGAGCATATCCGCGCAGTCTGCGACGAAGCGCTCGCCCAGCGCGAAAAACTGGCGCCCCAGCCACCGGTGGTCATCATGGGCCATCTCCACAGCAGCGGCAGCAGCGTAGCCGAAGGTGACGGCACCCGGGCGCTCTACGTCGGCTCGCTGGTTCAGATTGACGCTGATGCCTATTCGCCTGACTGCGACTATGTGGCCCTCGGGCACATCCACATCCCCCAAGCTGTCGGCGGCAAGGACTTCATTCGCTACAGCGGCTCGCCGCTCCCCATGGGCTTTCGTGAGGACGCGCAAACAAAGTGCGTCAACTTGGTCCGTTTTGCGCCGGAACGCAGCATCGAACAGCTGCTGGTGCCGCAATACCGGCGCCTGCTGTCCATCACGGGCGACCGGGAAGGCCTCCTGGCGCAGCTCGCCGAACTGGTCAAGTCCGGCGAAAAAATCTGGCTGGAGCTGATTTACGACAGCACGGAGCCCATGGGCGACCTGCGCGAACAGCTGAACAAGGCCGTCGCAGGCAGCGAGACGGAAATTCTCCGCCAGAGACTTGCGGACAAGTCCCTGCCCGCCCTCAAAGCCGAAGACCTCGACGAAAAATTGGAAGACCTCGATCCGGCGGAGGTTTTCCGCCGCCGCCTAGACAGTAAAGGCGTCCTTGCCGACGCACGCCCCGCGTTGATCGCCGCCTACAACGAAATTTTGCAGCAGCATTATGAGAATGACAAGAACGCCGTGGAGGGGGTGGAAAAATGAAAATTCTCAAAGTCCGTCTAAAAAACTTGAACTCGCTGGTTGGCGAGTGGAATATTGACTTCACCCATCCGGCCTACATTGGCGACGGCATTTTTGCGATCACGGGCCCCACCGGCGCCGGCAAATCAACCATACTTGACGCCATCTGCCTGGCGCTCTTCGGACAGACGCCGCGCCTTGCCGGCGTCAACAAAAGCAGCAACGAGATCATGTCGCGGCATTGCGGTGAATGTGAGGCTGAAGTGGAATTCAGCACCAGCAAGGGACACTACCGCTGCACCTGGTACCAGCATCGCGCCCGCGGCAAGGCCGATGGCAATTTGCAGCAGCAGAAGCACGAAATTGCCGACCTCGCCAGCGGCAAGGTCCTTGAGACAAAACTCCTGGCGGTCGTCCCGAAAGTTGAGCAGGTCACGGGCATGAACTTCGAGCGCTTCACCCGCTCCATGCTCCTGGCGCAGGGCAGCTTTGCCGCCTTTCTGCAGGCCGACAGCGAAGAACGCGCTTGCATCCTTGAGGGCCTCACCGGCACCGGCATCTACACCGAGATATCCAAGCTGGTCCATGAACGCAATAGGGATGAAAAGGAGGCTCTGGAACGCCTCAAGGTTGAACTCAGCGGGGTGCTGCTCCTCGGCGCCGAGGAAGAACAACAACTGCGGAATGAGCTGGCTGGCAACGAGACTGCCATTGCCGATCTTGAGAAAAGTCTTGCCGCCGTGCAAACCGCCATCGCCTGGCTGCAGCGCCAGGATGAGCTCAGGAAGGAACTGGCGGCTCTGGAGCCACAAAAAAAGCAGCTGGACGCGGACATCGCCGCTTTCGCAACAGAGCACGAACGGCTGGCCGCCGCGCTGAAAGCCTTGGAATGCGAAGCAGAATACAGCAAGGTCCGCCAACTCCGCGATGACGTCAAGAAAAAGACCGACGCCTTGGCAACCAGCAATGAGCGCTTGCCCAAGCTGCGAGAGGAGGCAAGCAAGGCTGAGGCCGAGGCAACAGCAGCAACAAAACGCTATGATGCCGGCAAAAATGCACAGATTGAGCTAGCGCCGCAACTACGCCAAGCGCGCGATTTAGACGGCAAAATCAATACCGGCAAAACTCTGCTGACAAATACGGAAAGACGCTTGGCTGAGATAACAGACGGGCTCAATGAGCAGCAGAAACTTCTCGACGACACCGGTACGACACTGGCAGACAAGACAAAGCTGCGCGCTGAACTGGAAGCAGCTCTTGCCGCCCGCAGCACTGACGGCGAACTGGTCGGCCGGCTCGCCGCCATCAAGGATCGTTTTGCGCAGCTGCGGCAAGCGCGCAAGGACTTGGACAAGGCGACTGCCGAACAGCGTCAGGCCGAGGAAGCGACGCAAACGGCGGAAAAAGCCGTCGAGCGTGGACAAAAGGAACTGGCCCGGCTGCAAGCCGCGTCCGAAGCGGCCACGGCTAAACTGGCTAAAGCTGAAGCCACTCTGAAAGACAGCTTGCGCGAACGCAGCCAGGATGACTGGCAGGATCAGCTGCGCTCGCTGGAAGGAAAACTGGGGCAGTTGCAACAGGCCCAGGATCGCCACGCGACATACGGCAGCCAGCTCAAAAAGCAGGCCGAGTGCAGGCAAGAATGCGATTCGCTGCAAAAAAGCATCGCCGCGCTGACGGCATCCTTGAAAGCCCAGAACGAACTTTGCCAAACCCAAGCTGCCTTGGTCAGCGCTCTGGATGAAAAGCTCCACGCCGCCGAACTCATTGCCGACTATGAGCAAGCGCGTCGGGAACTGGCGGACGGCAAGCCCTGCCCGCTCTGCGGCGCTACGGATCATCCCTTCGCCAAGGGCAACATCCCGGCGCCGAGCGCCGCCAAACAAGAACTCGACGTTGCCAAGACAAAACTGGCTAAGTCAGATAAAGAGAAACAACGCCTTGAAGTTGAGCTCAAAAGTCAGCAAAATGAGATGGCGCGAGCAGAAAAAGAGCTCAAACAACTGGCGCAGGAGCTCCCCGCTGTCATCACGCAACTCAACGGTCTCTGCGCCAAGATAGCGCCGGGCGGCAGTCTCAAGGCCGATACGCCGATGCTGGGTGAAAAATTGACGGAACTCACACAGGATCTGGAAAGCAAAAGGACGGAAGCGGCACGTGTTGTTGAGCAGGCCAGAAAGGACGCCAAGGCTGTCGAGGCGCAAAAGAAAGAAGCTGAGAAAGCCGTGGAAGCCGGCCGTAAAGCCGAAGCGTCCCTCAAGGATGCAAAAGCCGATGCTGACAATGCCAAGCTGAACCAACAGGCGAAAGCTGATGCCTGCGCCACCGCGCAGGGACGCCTGGCTGCGAATCGTCAGCAGGCCCTTGACGGCATTCGCCCCTTCGGCTATGACGACATCAGTGGGGAAGAGCTGGACGACATCGCCGGCAAGCTGCAACAGCGACACGACAAGTGGCAAGAACTGAAGCAGGGCAAGATCAAGCTTGACACGGAAATCCCGCAACTGGAGACCGCCATCACCGGCTGCCGGCAGCGACTGACAGAATTAAGCGACGAACAGAACAAACAAAACACGGAGCTATCTGCGCAACAGCGCGATCTCGCAGAGCTGCAAGACCGCCGCGCCGGCGTCCTTGGCGGCAAAGCCGCTGATGAAGAAGAAGCACGCATGGACAAAGAGCTGGCCGAGGCTGAAAAACAACGCGACAGCGCAAACAAGCGGCAGCAGGAGTCCCGGCAAAATCAACAGCTCCTGGAAACAGCGATCAACAACCTGGAGCAAGAGCTCAAGGGACTTGAATCCAGTATGGCGCAGGCCGCCGAGGCGTTCCAGCAAGCCATCAGCGACAAGGGCTTCAGCGACGAAACGTCATTCTGCGCCGCGCGGCTACCCGAAACTGAGCGAAAAAAACTGCAAGAAAAAGCCGCGGCCTTGGATAAAAGGAAAACAGAACTCAACTCCAAGGAAACGACACTCGGCGAACAACTCGACAAGGAGGAAAAAAAGGAACTGAGCAGCGAGCCACGCGCAGACCTGGAAGAGCGACAAAAGACCCAGCAGGCAGACTTGGCCGAAAAGCGCGAAGGGCTCGGCACCCTGCGCAATAAGCTCGACACCAATGACAAAGCCAAGGAAAAACATCGGGACAAAAGCGTCGCCTTGGACAAGCAGCAACAGTCCTGCGACAAATGGCAATCGCTCCACGACCTGATCGGCTCCAGCGATGGCAAGGTATTCCGCAATTTTGCCCAGGGGCTGACCTTCGCCATCGTGGTCAGACGCGCCAATGAACAGCTCAAGCTGATGAGCGACCGCTATCAGCTTATACCCAACGAGCAGGACCCCCTGGAACTTGATGTCGTTGACAAATACCAGGCCGATGTCATCCGCTCAAGCAAGAATCTCTCCGGCGGCGAAAGCTTCATTGTCAGTCTGGCCTTGGCCTTGGGCCTGTCCAATATGGCCAGTAAGAAGGTCCGCATTGACTCGCTGTTCCTCGACGAAGGCTTCGGCGCCCTCGACGAAGAGTCACTGAACAGTGCCTTGGAAGCCCTGGCCGCCCTGCGGCTCGGCGGCAAGACCATCGGCGTGATTTCTCACGTCGCCATGCTCAAAGAACGCATCAACACCCAAATCCAGGTCATTCCCATCGCGGAGGGCCGCAGCCGCCTGGCGGGGCCGGGCTGTTCTTTATCCGCAGATGACGCAGATTAACGCAGATTATTTTTCAGGGTAAGCTGCTTGGTGGTTATCCGCAGATGACGCAGATTAACGCAGATTATTTTTCTGGGTGAGCTGCTTGGTGGTTATCCGCAGATGACGCAGATTAACGCAGATTATTTTTCAGGGTAAGCTGCTTGGCGTAGAGAGGGCCAGGGTGTTTGCCCTGCCTATTCGCAGATTATCGCTGGTATTTTTTTCGTCGTTCCGTGGCCGCACGCTTGCGTGCGGCAATTCACGCCGCCTGATCCAACCGCAAAGAGCGCCAAAGCGCCCGGCTGCCGCGCTTTATTTGACCTGCATTTCCTGGTAGCCGGAGGGCTCCATGGAGAAGGACGCCCTGCCCCCGCTGAGTCGCGGCAAAGCCTTGCCGAAGCCGAACATCTCCGCCAAGGGCACCTCGCAAATGATCTTCTTCATCTGGTCAATGCTGAGGATGTCGCGTATGACTGCGCGGCGTGGCTGGAGGAACAGGGAGATTTCGCCGACAGTGTCCTCCGGCGTCAACACTTCAAGGTGCATGATGGGCTCAAGGACGATGGTGCCGACCTTGGCCAGCGCCTGGTCAATGGCCTGCAAGGCCGCACCGGCGACAGCACCCTCGGTGGTCGCTTCCTGCGAGAACTTGATTTCAGTGATGGTCGCCGCCACGTAGATCAGCGGATAGCCTTGGAGACCGCCCGTGCGCAAACCATCATTCAAGGCCCGTTCAGCGCTCTGGATATAGGCCCGCGGGACATTACCCTCGCGCAGCGCCGTTTTGATATCGAACATCTTCTCGCCGCGTGGCAGAGGCTCGAAAGCGACTGTGATTTCAGCATAGATGGGCGTTTCGCCGAGAACCCTTTCAAAGACGACCTTTTCGAGCGTCGGCGCCTTCAGCGTTTCGCGGTAGGCGACTCGCGGTTCACCGCAACGGATCTCGACATTGAAATCCGCACTGACGCGTTTAAGGCTGACTTCCAGGTGCAATTCACCCATGCCGGAGAGCAGCCGCTGACCGGTAGCTTCGGCAGTGGCGCGGCGCAGGGTCTGGTCTTCGCGGCAGAGCATGTCAAGCACATCGTCAAGCTTGTCCTTGTCCTTGCTGAACTTTGGTTCGACGACCATGGAGATCACGGGCTCGGGGAAGCTGATCTTTTCAAAGCTGACTTGGCGACGGGCTTCGCAGAGGGTATCGCCGATGCTGCAATCCTTCAAACCAATCATGCCGACGATATCGCCGGGGCCGGCCTCGCTGATCTGCTCGGTATTCTTGGCGAAGATTTTAAAGAGCTGGCGCGGGCGCACTTTTTCGCCGGTACGGGTATTGACCAGCGTGGCATTGGTCTTGAGTACGCCGGCATAGATGCGTATGTAGAAGAGATCCGCCGTCGCCGACGCGTTGACTTTGAAAATCAGTCCGGCGAAGGGAGCGCCCGCGTCAGTCTTGACTTCGACGGGATTACCGCTCTTGAGGTCAAAGGCCGGATAGGACGGCACGTCCAGCGGCGACGGCAAGTAGTCAACAACAGCGTCAACAAGGGGCTGGATACCCAAGTTGAGCTTGGCACTGCCGACGAAGACCGGCACGACCTTGCGTTCCCAAGTCAGCCGGCGAATCTCCTGCTGCATAACGGCGAGCGGAATGTCCTCCTCGGCCAAGTAGTGCTCGGCAATCACCTCGGAGAGGTCCGCCAGGCGTTCCACCACGGTGTTGTAAGCGCGCTGCCACAGTTCTTCCTGGTCGGACTCAAGAGGCTTGCGGCTGACTTCTGCATTGCGTTCGCCGCTGAAGCAGAGTTGCTCGCGGGTCAGCACATCAATCATCCCCGTGAAAGCGTTTTCCACGCCCAGGGGCAGCTGCAAGGGCAGAGCGCAGTGATTGAAGACGTCGTTAATCTGCTCCACTGTACGTTCAAAGGAGGCGCCAATGCGGTCCATCTTGTTGATGAAGGCAATTTTAGGCACACCATAGGCATCGGCCTGCCGCCATACCTTTTCACTCTGGGCCTCAACGCCCTCGACAGCGCTGAAAATGACGACCGCGCCATCAATGACGCGCAGCGAGCGTTCGACCTCGGCGGTGAAGTCAATATGACCGGGGGTGTCAATCAGATGGATCATGGCGCCTTTCCAAGGGATGGTCGCGGCTGAGGCGGCAATGGTGATGCCTCGTTCGCGCTCCTCA
>JAAZKQ010000306.1 GCA_012799755.1 Lentisphaerota bacterium
AACATGGCCCCGCAAACGAAAAACCCAAGCACACGCAGGTGCCATCGTCCATACAGTCCATACTGTCCATAGCAGCTGACAGCAACAACGGTTGTCAATGGGTGACCGCTTACCCTGCCACGCCATCATTTATCGGCGCAGCAACGACGGTCGTCCTGCTTGTCTGCCATCGTAGTTGCAGCCCCCTTTGCCTTTGACTGGGGCTTGGGCTTGACAGCCGCCGCCAGCGGCGTAATGACGACCCGCGCGGGCGCCGTCAGCTCGCAGGTCGCGACCACCGGCACACCCGTACCGGCGACATTGTCCAGCACGACCCGACCAATACTCACCGGCAGCACCGGTCGCGCCCGCCGGATCTCTTCCAGGCAATCGTTGATCTTGTCCTTCGGAACGGGATGAGCGGTCTTCACACTCAGAGGACGGGACGCACCGGGCACATACATCAGCGCCGTCACCATGCGTTCCGGACGTACGCATTCCTGACGGGCGTAGGCAGGACCGCGGCCACATTCGTTGCCGGTAACCCCGGTAACCACGCCATCACTGAGGGTCACCGTCAAAGCGCAGCCAATGGGACAACCAATGCAGATAATTTCACGCTCAGTGCTCATTCCTTGTGTCTCCAATCCTACCGACTCAAGCGTCAACCCGCACCGACAACTCCCGCTCCGGGAACTTCTCAACAAAAAACTCCGGTTTTACGGTCAGCTCGACCATCTCACCAGGAATCATAATCCGCTTTTTCCGGCGATTCACGACGACGCCGTCAGCCTCGACCAGCAACGTGGCATCGCGATAAACCCGATCCGGCCGGAAAGTCAGACGCAACGGCCCCTGTCGCAACGCCTCGGCACTCACGCGCTGGGGTACCAATCCGCGTATGCCCTGGCCATCCCGTACCACAATGCGCGAACTATGATGCGTGGCGGCATTGACGTCGCCGACGTCACGTTTTGCCATCGCGTAGGCTGCGGCGTGCCGGCCGGCGTGCTCGGCCTCCAGCGACACATGGTCCACCAGATCATGAACATGCAACACATTGCCGCAGGCAAAAATACCCGGCGCACTGCATTGCAGGCTCTCGTCCACAATGGGGCCGGTCGTCATCGGATCCAGCTCCAGACCGGCAGCGCGAGACAGCTCGTTCTCGGGAATGAGTCCCACGGACAGCAGCAGCGTGTCGCAAGTAAAAGCCCGTTCCGTGCCGGGGATTGGTCGCAGATTTTCGTCCACTTTGTTGACGATTACACCCTCGACGCGGTCTTTGCCGCGGATGGACGTCACGGTGTAACTCAACAGCAAGGGAATATCGAAGTCTTGCAAACACTGCACGACATTGCGCGTCAAGCCGCTGGAATAGGGCATAAGCTCCACCACGGCCTCCACCTTGGCGCCGGAAAAAGTCATGCGCCGCGCCATGATCAAACCAATGTCACCCGAACCGACAATCACCACCCGCGTGCCGGGCATATAGCCCTCGAGATTCACAAAGCGCTGCGCCGTACCGGCGCTGAAAATGCCCGCGCAGCGCGTACCGGGTATGCCGATTGCCCCGCGCGTTCTCTCCCGGCAGCCCATTGCCAGCACCACCGCCCGCGCTTTGATGCGCTGCAAGCCGTGGCTGGGACTCACGCAGGTCACCACCCGCTCGGCGCTCAGCGAAATCACCATCGCATCGCATTGATAGGCGATGCCGGCGGCCTTCACCCGCTCGACATAGCGCGCCGCATACTCGGGACCAGTCAGCTCTTCCTCGAAAATATGCAGGCCAAAGCCCGTGTGAATGCACTGCCGCAGAATCCCCCCCAATTCGGCTTCGCGTTCCAGAATCAGCACGTCCTGACAGCCGCTCTCGCGCGCCGCCAGCGCGGCAGCCATGCCGGCCGGGCCGCCGCCAATCACCAGCACATCGCATGTCGTCGTCAGCGCCGTCATTTGCTCTGCTCCTTCACGCCGTCAAGACGCGATGTAAGAATGGTCGAGGCGCTGCTGTCCTTTGTCACCGCCAAGGGTGATATCCCCAGTTCCTCGCTCAAGAGCGCCAGCACTCGCGGCATGCAAAAACCGCCCTGACAGCGCCCCATGCCCGCACGCGTCCGCCGCTTGACTCCATCCACCGTGCGCGCACCGACGGGACGCCGAATGGCGTCACGCACTTCAGCTTCGGTAACCATCTCGCAACGGCAAACAATCCTGCCGAAAGCCGGATCGCGCGCAATGGCTGCGGCGCGCTCGGCGTCCGTCATCTCGCGAAAACGCTGCACCGGCGGCCGCTTGGGCTGGAAGTCCGACCGCGCCGACGGCTGCAAGGCCGCGACAAGCCGGCGACAGAGCTCCTCGGCGATGGACGGCGCCGCCGTCAGCCCTGGCGATTCGATGCCGGCCGCGTTGAAAAATCCCGGCGCGTCAGGCGCCTCGCCAATAACGAAATCGTGGCTGGACAGATGCGCCCGCAGTCCCGCAAAGTTCGCAATCATGCTGCGGCGTGGCAAGCTCGGCCAAGTCAGGCTCGCCACCTTCAATACCTGATCCAAGCCGGACAGGGTCGTGCCCAGGTCTTCCTTATCGTCAATATCCTCCGCCGTCGGCCCGAGGAGCACCGTGCCATCCACCGTCGGCGTCACCAGAATGCCCTTGCCCATGGCACTTGGCAGCTGGAACAGCGTCGCCGTAAAGGCGCTATCGTAGGCCTTGTCAATCAGCCAGTACTCGCCGCGGCGCGGGGTGATGCGCAGCTGCTTCGAGCTCACCATGTTGTTGATGACGTCCGCATAAAGCCCGGCGTCATTCACCACCGTCCGCGTCCGAAAATCCCCCTTGCCAGTGTGGACGAGCCAACCACCGCCGGCAATGCTGGTCAAGCCCTCCACCGCCGCCTCAAGATGGAATTCGACGCCGTTCATCGCCGCATTCTCCGCCAGCGCCACCGTCAATTCGTAGGGACAGACAATGCCGCCCGTCGGAGTGTGCAAGGCCGCCACAACCTCAGGATTGATATTGGGCTCCATGCGCAGAACTTCGTCGCGCTCAATAATACGCATGCCCGGCACACCATTGGTGATGCCGTCCATATAGAGCGCATCAAGTTTCGGACGGTCGGCTTCCGCAAAACACAGCGTCAGGGAACCATTGCGCCGAAAGGGCACATCCAAATCCGCGCAGAGTTGGTCATAGAGGGCATTGCCGCGCACATTGTGCTTAGCCATCAGACTGCCCGGCTTCGCACTGTGCCCCGCATGGACGATGGCGCTGTTGGCCTTCGTCGTGCCCACACAGACATCCGTCCCCCTCTCACACAGGGCCACGCGCAACTGCCAGCGACTCAACTCCCGGGCCACCGAGCAGCCAATTACGCCGCCACCGATCACCAGTACATCCAACATTGCAGCCCCTGATTCCACGCTTGAGCCATTCCGGGCATAAAAAAAGCGGTCTGGACGAAATGTAGAAAACAAGCATTGATACACCACACCTGTGGGGCATCAACGCATTGGCTCTCTATGTCTCGGCCAAACCGTTTGCGAACAGAAGGACGCTTTGTGAACGTCACTTTAAATATAAGCATTGCGTACAGGCATAACAATGGCCCGAAGCAAAAAAGATTAAAGAATAACTGCAAAAGATAGCGTAAAAAAGACAACGCCGGAATGGGGCGGCAACAAGCGTAATCAATCAGCCCTTGATGCTCCTTGTTTGCGCCAGTTGCCAAGCCAAGCGCCCGTAGCTGCCGGAAACATACGGAGCTATGGACTGTAAGCGGTCACCCATTGATATTGGCCGTCTCCTGTTGCCTTTGGTTTTCAGCGCCGAAGGCGCGGCCTAAGATAGCCCAGGGCAAGCGCCCGCAGGGCGTGCCGCCCTGGGTAAGGCCCACACCCGAAAAAGCCCTGTAAGGGCGACCTAAAAACACCGAAAAGGCGTCTGGCGCCGACTGGCGGGGGCATGTTACGCTGCGGGTTGCAAACCCGCAGTACGGCCGGAAAAAAGGCGTCAAATTCGATGGCTGTGTCCTTGTGCCGTAGGCGTTTAATCATGCCTATCCCCGGGCTTCAGCCAATTTTCCAGAAAAACAGACCTCTTATACCAGAGATAATCTCTTCCTATGCAATGGATTGCACTCATCAAAAAGCAAGCTCGGAGAGCTGGTACCATGAGTAACCCCAGGTGGAGCGAAGCGGAACCTGGGGCAAGGCCCTCCCCCCGCAATCAGAGCCTTGGAAAGGCGACACAAAAACCAACACGAACAATACGGATGAACACGGATAGGCCTGAGGCAGCCCCCCCGGAGAGACACTGCAGTCGCTTCGGAGTCGGGGAGGCGCCGCATGCTTAATCCTTCCTGGTTTCGATGGCGACGATGATTTCGCTGCGGCTGTTCGCTGACTGCTTGGTAAGCTTCGCCAGATAGTCATCGCCGAGTTTCTGCCGTAGTTGCTCGACTTGTTCGAGGAATTTTTTCAGCTGCGCGTCATTTTTGAGTTCGAAGCGCCCGAGCCGCCGCAGGGTAAAATCCGATAGTGCGCCAAAGCGGTCAATGGCTTGGCGCAAAGTCGGCATGAAGGCCACGGCAGGCGACTGCTCGCCATGGAGGAGCGATTGCGCTGCGGCGATGTTGCTTAGCGCCCGAACCCGCATGGATCTGGAGTCGCCGCCCTGATGCCTGGAGCCAAACTGATCCAGGCCGACCTTGGCTGCGTCATAGGCCTCCCAGAAGTCCTCGCTGAGTTCCAGACGCGGCTCGGCGAATTCGCATTGGATGGCGGCGAAGGCTTCTTCCATGCTGGTTGATTCGGCGCGGAGGCGTTCGACGTTATCAATGATGGGCACATAAATCGTGAACAGCCCCAGTCCTTTGCGCTTGAACAAATAGAGGGCGTTATGGTCGCCAGCGCGGGCAGTCTTGACGCGGCAGGGCAGCCGTTGCAGGCGTTCGGCTATGCCCGGATGTTGTTCCAGCATTGAGTGGTAAGCCTTTTTCACGCTGGTCAGGAAGCTCTCTTCCTCGCTGTCTTCGGGATTTTCTTGAAGTTTGCGGAAGAGACTGGAGGCTTCCGGTGTCTCGTCAATATCAAAGATTTGCGCGTCTTCACCGATGGTGTTGTGAATCATGAACATCTTGGCGGCGGCGATTTCGCGGCTGCGATTGATGTCCGCTCCGCGCTCAGTCGGGAAAAAGTTGAAGATGTAGAGATTCTGAAAGACCTTGTTGCCGATGCGGTTGATGCGGCCAACGCGCTGGATGACGCGGGTGGGGTTCCATGGTATATCGTAATTGATGACCAGGCCGGCACGATTGAGGTTATGGCCTTCCGACATCTTGTCCGTGGCGACCAGGATATCGTACTGGTCCAAGGGCTTGCCCTTTTTGCTGAAAGCGGCGTCAAAATTGGCGGCGATGCTTTGTTTGAGCTGTTTCGACATATTACCGCTGACGCTTAGCACCCGCTCGGGGAAATGCGTTTCGAGGTAGTCCGTGAGGTGCTTTACGGTGTCGGCATACTCCGAAAAGACAATCACTTTGCGCTTGGGCTCGCCTTTTTGGGCGTCAATATCGGGATGTTTGCCGGCGAGCACGGCCTTGATGACCTCGGTCAGCTTGGCGGCCTTGGGGTCGTTCTGCGCCAATTCAAGTTCAATGAGTTTGTCCCGAATCTCGTGGAAGAGCTCAATATCGTGGTCGAGATCGGCCAGGAATTTCTCTTTTTGCGCAAAGGCGGAGACCTCATAGACGCGCTTGTTGCGCGGAGTGAGGTCCAGGTCGTCCTCGTTGGCGAAAGTTTCCAATGCCGTTTCGACCTCATCAGCGTCCTTGCTGTAGAGTCGTTCGAGGAGCGTCCGGTTCATGATATAGCGTTGGTGTTTTCTAATAAACTCCCTTGCTTGCTCATGGCTTTCGATGAATTTGTCAATGCTTCGGGCGAAGGCGCCGAATGAGCTTTCGAAGCGCCGCACGAGCAAGCGGCACATAAAGCTGTACAAGTTTTTCTGCTGGACGCTCTCGCGATGCAGCTCCTGACTGTCACGCTTGGCGCTGGTTTTGCCTTCGTAGAGGAAAGGCTGGTACAAACAGCCACTGAAGCTCCCGTCTTCGCCGAAATAAGCGCCGATGATGTCGTCGTAAAAGCGCGATTGTTCCGGGGTCAGTTCAAAGAACTGCTCCACCGGCGGCTGCATATCGGACAACTCGCTGACTTCGTTGCGGTAGTCCGGGTCATTGCGCAAATCAATGCGATTGCGGCGGATAATCACCGGTTCGAGTATCTTGCGTATTTCCCGAGCCATTTTCCGGGACCATTTTTTAATCAGACGCGGGTCAACATTTCCTGCAGCCTCGCGGCGTTCGAATTGCCAATGCAGTTTTTCATAGGCCTTGCGGACGCGCTTAACCGTCCCGCTGTCCTCCTTCTTCAGGTTCTTCTGGATGAAGGCCAGCTGGCTGAAGATAGTGTCGTAGACCGCGAAGCGATGTTCCAGACGGTCATCGAGGGTGATGTTGGAGCGCCCCGGAATGACAAAGAGCTTGAGCAGGGCAAAGATGTCAGCGGGACGATTGTTGAAGGGCGTCGCCGTCAGCAGAATGACTTTGCGGCCGCGACAGATGTCCGAAAGCGTCTCGTAGTCTTCGGTCTCCTGGTTCTTGAAGCGGTGCGCCTCGTCAATCAGCACGACCTCGATGTCGGGGCGATCCTTGACGTAATTCCAGGCGTCCTCCAGCAGACCGCTGGAGAAGATTTCCCAGTCATAGAAGCGGAAGTCGTTCTTGTAGTCCTGCCAGCCGGACTCGCGCTTCTGGGGGTCGCCAATCAGCCCCGGCGGCGCGATAATGATGCCGCGCTTTTTCAGGCCGCTGATGATCAGGCTGGCGATGATTGACTTGCCGAGGCCGACGACGTCGGCGATGATGACGCCATTGTATTCCTGGAGGATGGTGAGGGCCTGATCCACCGCGTCAAGTTGGTAGCGGTACTTGGTGTAGTCGTTGTCCTCAAGAATCTGGCTGAGGTAGGCCGATGCGTTCACTTGCTTTTGCAGATCGAGATAAATCTTCAGCACGAGCCCGTAGGCCTCGTAGGGAGTGACCGCCGTGGCGATGGACTCGTGTTCGAGGATGCTCAAAATCTGCTTGCAGGTGTCGGGGTCTTCGCTGAGCATCACGCCATCATCCCACAGCTGCTCGAACTGCTCGGCCAACTCAATGGCGCCGAAATCGCGGCTGCCGACCTGCACCTGGCTGTGCACGAACAGTACGGGCTGGGATAAATCAACGCTTCCGGTCAGCCAGGCGACCTCGGGAAAAAGTTCGCCGGAATCGCGGTCAAAGAGACAAGCGCGGGCGTAATTGAGATTGCGGCTGCGTCGGATATGCAGCCGACCGCTTTTCAGCAACTCGATGAAGAGCGGCAGGCGTTCGTGGTAACTCGCAATGTCCAACTCCGGCGCGCGCATCACCGTACGCAGGCTCTCCAGATAGGCTTCGACCAGCTCGCGGTCGCCGGGCAGCGCCGTGAGGTTGGACTCGTTGGGTTCGCGGCGGTTAACCTCCACCAAGTGCGAGTAGTGCAACTCAACATCCATGCCGACGAGGATGCGCAAGGCGACGCGAGGATTAGTTGCCAGGGCCTCATGGAAGGACTTTAGAGCCGAGAAGTAGAAAAAGCCGCCCATCATGCGGATGAGCGTGCTGTCGCCGGTGAACTCGCGCAGCTTTTCGCCAAGCGCGGCGCTCTGCTTGGTGGTATATAGATAACTCATGCTGTGAGGTCTCCAAGATGATTTGTTGCAGGTCATGCCCCGTAGGATGACCGATGACTGCCGGAACCTTCCGTCTGCTCAGCGCCAAGGGCGTGGCAGTCTTACCGCAAACCCATAATCGTTTTCCGACCGGGACAGGCCAACGTATGAAGTACCCACAGACCTGCGGGGCGCTGGTCAGGTAGGCTGAACGTCACAGCTTGTCGCTGCGGCGCTCAGTTGGAGCTATCATCTGACTTGGCCGCAGCGTCGCGGTCTTCGCGGAGATAGACCTTCATGGCTGTCAAGGGAATGCCGTACGATGTCAGCAGCTTCTTGATGTTCTTGACCATGCTGTTGGCGGACAAATTGATTTCGGCGTAGAGGTCGCCGGGAATGGGCGCGGCAACGCGCAGCTCGCTTGGATTCGCGGAGAAGGCCGGATTGTCCCGGCGTGAAATCCATGTCTTGTCTTGCGTGACAGTGACGAAGCGTGACGGGTCGCTCTCGTAAAGATAGTTGAGCACATGCAGATAGAGATTTTTCCAGGTTTTCAAGCCTTTGTACGCGCGGTCATTCAAGACAAAGCCGTAGGGACGCTTGAAGGTAAAGGATTCATCCAGACTGTGTGATTCATTGCGGTCAAGTTCCTGCACAATACGGTCGCGGTGCTGTTTTTCGCCGATGTTGCTCTCTTCGTCCTCTTGCTCCGGGTCTACGTCAAAAAAGTTCTTCAACAAGGTCGTGATGCGGGTGATGCCGGCTGAAAAGTCTTCGAGTTGGACATTGTACTCTTGCATAAAGGCGCTGCGGGTACTAATGGACTCGTTGTCGCGCGGGTCAATGCTCAGCAACATGTCATCCGGCAAGGCCAGAAGTTCTTCATTGACTTCGTTCAGAGTGTCAAGGATGCTTTTTATCTTGGCTTCATTCGTCATGCTTGTTGACTCCATAATTCTAAAGGCACGTAGCTCGCGTCCTTACCCTGTAAGCGTCATATTTCTATACCCGGCTCCTGACGCGGCGGACGGCCACGACGAGAAGCAGCAGGCTTCTTTGACGGCGCGGCCGCAGCTGTGGCGGATTTGGTCGCTTTGCCGCCGGCAGCCGCACCCTTGGCAGGGACAGCAGCGCCTTTGTGCTCCTTCTTGCCACTTTTCGTCGGGGCTTTTGCCGTGGCGTTCTCCACAATCGCAATTTCCTCTGGAGTCAAACCGTAGAGACGGTAGACAATCTGGTCAATCTCGGCCTCCAACTCCGACGTGTCAGCAGAGGGATTGGCCTTCTTGGCGGATAGAATGCGGTCGACAAGAACAGGTATTTGTTTTTGTCCGGAGAGACCTTTAGCAATAGGAATACGATCAGTTATTACTGAATCAAAGTGCATGGTTCTGATAGCTAATCCATAAAGAAAATGATATGCAAACCAACAAATAAACTTTGAATTCAATAGTGCCCATAATTCTTTTTGAGAAATGTCATCATGGGTTATAAAAAGCTGATTAATTGTATCTGTTATAACGCAATCATCTCTATCTGGTATGCATGCTATAATTTTAATTTGTGGATAAGGCTTCTTTATATGAGCAACGATATTCTGAACCAAAAGAGATTTTGAGGAAATAAAACCATTCTCTGTTCGCATTATGTTCTTAGATATCCATCCTTTTATACCACAGATTCCATATTTATTGATTTCTTTGCCACCAATCACGGCATAATCGCCAGTTTTCGTAAGCATCTGTTGAAAAGGTTCACCCCGTTTGTTTTTAACAAACTTACCGAGAAATTGGCCGGTTCTAATGGATTTCAAGCCAATTTCAATCGATTTTTTGTTAAGCCCATTGGGAAGCAAACCAAACACATCTTTGACAAATAAGGGTATAAGCCCCATCTCGTTGAAACCTACACCATCATAAAGCGTATTTCGGTAATTTTCTCTTATTTTACCTAAACGAACAAGAAAAATGCACGCTTCCAATTTGACATTTTCAAAAGCCTTTCCGCAATCGACCAATAACATCAAATGTGGTGCAACATAATCTCGTGTTCTTCTATAGTTTGAAGCATAACAAAAAGCTTTCGGAATAATGTAGCATTCAACGCCATTTGTATTGAGTAATTTTTGACCACGCTCGATGAAGAGAATTGCTGTTTCTGCGCAAAATAGTTGATATCCATATTTTTGAACTGCTTCCTTATTTGTTTTCGCACCATACGGCGGGTTTCCGATAACGATGTCGAATCCTTCGGTGACATTGAACATCCATTCTGGGTCGAAGTATGGTGAGCTTGCGTTTTGGTCGTATGGGTTCCATTCGGTGAGCTGTCGGGTAATGGCGTCTATCTGTGTAGAGGGTGTGCTTTGTTTTTTCTTTTCTTTCTTAATTTTCTCGTCCAGGATTTTACGTCTGTCGGCGTTAGCATCGTATTGAACGTTCGTATTTTCTCTGACTTCAGACGCCAATTCAGTGATGAGGTAGTTATTATCTTGGCGCTTATCGCGTATTTGCCAATCAGGCGCAGCGACTTTAGCACGTTCCGCTTCGAGTTGCGCCAGTGTCTCGAAATTGGGTGCAATAGCCTTCGTCAGTGCTTCTTTAATTTCCTTGCGCTTGTCCGCGTCTTCCTGCCGCAATATTTTCTTATCGCGGTAGTTACGAGCTTGAAAATGGCGATGGCGAATATCCCAGAGGTCCTCTTTGAGCTGACCGATGTTGGCGGTATCAAAGCCGGGGAACTCTGCTTTCATATTCGGCAGACCGATAAGGGAGTCCGCAGCGACGAATTTGGTTTCGAGGTTAGGGAGCGGATTGATGCCGAAATTGGTCTCGGGAGCGTCGGTAGGCGTTTGTTCGCAGACCAGGGAGATGAAAAAGCGCAGTTTGCTGATTTGGACGGCAATGCACTGGATATCCACGCCATAGATGCAGTTTTCAATCAGCTCGAGTTTAAGCTCATAGAGCGATTCGTCGTCCGGTATCTGGCGCAGGACACGCAGGAGTTCCACCATGCGCAGGAGCATGCCCATGGGAAAAGCGCCGGAACCGCAGGCCGGATCGAGAATTTTCGCCGTCGTCAAAGCCTTGTCCAAGGTCTGGCAGAGCATTTCGTCCGGCGGACGGATGCCGTCATTGAAGAGCTCTCGCAGGACTTTTTCATCTTGGACACGCTGGGCGTCATCCTGCTTGCCGTCGTCACCTTGCAATTTCGTCAGCAGGTAGGCGATAAGGCTTTCGTCCACCATATAATTGACGATTTCGCGGCGGGTGTAGAAGCTGCCGCTGGCCTTGCGGGCAGTAGAGCTGGTTTCGGGGTTGAAAGCGCCGAGCAGGTTTTCAAAGACCTTGCCCAAGAGTTCGGGGTCAAGGGCGATATCCTCGTCATCATGCGCATTTTCATCAATGGTGAAATTGTAGCGTTCCAAGAGCGGGATAAGGCCGAGCGCTTTTTCATTGTCGTCAAAGAAGAAGGCATTGGGGACATGGGCCACCTTGTCTTTATTGCGGGAGAAGCCGTCGAAGTAGTCACGGCCGCGGTCGAGGCACTCAAAGAGACCGCCGTTGAGGAAGGGAATGCTACGGAAGCGCGTGAGAACGTCGGCTTTGGGGATGGCAAATTCTTCTTGATAGCGATAGAGCGTCTTGATGTCGAAATGCTCGCGATTATCGTCCCAGGAGCCATTGGCCGCAAAATCGCGACTACCAATCTCCGAGTTAAGGGTGGCGAAAAACAAATTCTGCAAAATGGCCCGGTAGTAGTTGTCGCCTTCGTTTTCAGAAAAGGATTTCAAGATTTTTCCGAGTTCCCGGGGGTCGAACAGCTCATCCGGCACCAGCTTCTTCTGCTTGATGAACCAGACAAAGAGCAGGCGGGTAATCAGGCGGATGACTTGCTCGGATTTGACGCGCTCGCGGAAGACTGGCTCTGTCTCGCTTTCTTTGCGTTTTGCCGTATCGCTGGGGAAAATCACATCTGGTGACGCCACCGCCCGCTCGTACCAGGCGAAGAGTTCATTATAAAACTCCTTGGTCAGCTCTTTGACGCTGAAGGCTTCTTTGATATCGTCATATTTCTCCCATTTTTGGACTTCGCCCTTGACGGCTTTTTCATTGTCAGTATTGGTCATGCGATAACGGAAGGTACGATTCTTAGTACCCGTCGTATCATGCTCGACGAAGTAGGTGAAGCGGCGGAATATGTTGTTGTCACTATCAATCAAGCTTAGGCGGAAATTGCCTTCGTCGTCGTGGAAAAACAACAAGGAACGTATGCAACCTGTATCCCAGCCTGGTTTGAATTGGGCGTAGCGAGCAAGGTCATATTGAGCCACTTTTAGGAGATGGCGAGCGAAATCTGCCTGTTTCTTTTTGGATGAGCGACTGGTGATAGCCCCCTTCATTGGTACGGAATAGACATAAATAGGTTCTTGGCTGCTATCTCTTTCTTTGAATTTACCTATTACCTTGACCATGCCATCTTTTGTTGCATCAATAAACTGCCTCACCGCTGAGCGATAGTTGGGGTCTACCTTCGCCTCTGAGTAATCAATCCCAAAATATCCTTCATTTGTTTGAGTGCGTTCAAAGTCATACGATGAAAACTTCAGTCGGCAGAAGGCTTCAATGTTTTTCGGCGAAATGTTGCTGATCAGGTTAGTGATTTCGGCAGGTGTTGACATGGCATTTTATCCTTATTTGTCATTGACGAAGGTCAGTATGGTATTGCGCTCGGCAGTAGCTGCTGCATTTGACGCCGCACTCGGCAGTACTCCCTGCGCTATTCTCGCTGGCAGCCGCTTGATGAAGTTCTCAATGTCGGTGGCAGATGCGGCTTCCTTCAATTCAAGGATTTCGTCCATTTCTGTTGGGGCTAATTTCCCCTGTTGATAGGCGTCATACAAACGGTCAATAGCGTCTTTAAGGTCTTTGTGACGCTCAAGCCACGTTCGGATGATTATTCCCACATTTCTATTTTTCCTGTTGGAACGTCCATTTTTACCCGTGCTCCCCGCAGCTACCATGGGCGGGGTATCCATGCGTTTTTCGATCTCTTCATATTTATCGGGAAAGCGTTCCGGTTCAGGGCAAGCATCAGTTTCTGATGCGGCAATTTTGTCCAGTGCTTCAAGGAAGCCAATAGGCTCCATGCGCTTGTTCATATCACTCGTGTGGAGTTCATCAAGGATTTCGGCTTGCATGAGAGCGCCTTTTTGGCTGAAGCGCAGCATGTTGGCTTCGGGTTGCGCGAGCCGCACGGTTTTCATGCCGACGCCAAGGGCGAGCAGGGATTTCTCAAAAGCTTTGATTGCTTCCTCGCCGGTATAACCGTTTTTACGGAGGGCTTCTTGATAGCGTTTTTGCACTTCGGTTTCTTCGTTGGCCGGTTCGGAACCCTTGGCGGCTTCGCACTCAATTGATTCAAAGGGCCGTTCTTTGCCGGCGCTGTCGTCGCCGAGAATCGTCGCGTCCTCAAAAAAGAGGCGATGGATCATAATGAGCTTTTGGGCGGCGATGTCCTGGGCTGATGCCCAATCGGCGCCAGCGGGCTTGCCTTGGCCGTCTGCGCGCTGGTATTCCGGGTAGAGATTATAGGCGTGGATGGTCTTGAACCAGCAGGCGTTGATGCGATTGAAACGCCCCAGGCGTTGAATGATGCGCACAGGATTCCAGGGAATGTCATAGTTGACCATCAGGCCGGCGCGATTGAGATTGACGCCCTCGGAAAACTTGTCCGTAGTAACCAGAATTCGCGGCGCCGTCCAGATATTCGCGGAATCGGCCTTGACATCAAAACAGGCATTGACGCTACTTGTTGCATGGACGAGTTTAACTTGTCTGAGGTCGAGTTCGTCTTCGGTGCCGCCTTGCTGTTTGTCAATAGCCAGCATGACGACATTATCGCCAAATTCCTTTGCCAGTTCCTGGGCGAGATGACGGGCTGTATCAATGAACGTGGTAAAGATGACCACGCGACGCGGGACGCCGCCTGCGGGCAAGTCGCCGAGGGCTTTGCCAACGCCCGAGAAGGGATCGGGGGCGCCGCGTTGTTGCCTGACTGCCGCAGCAATTTTTTCTTTGAGCAGAGCCAGCTTGGAGTCCTTGCGGACAAGTGTTTCGGCCTGCTTCCGTAAGTATTGCAAAACCTTCTGGTCTGATTCCAAGCCCGCAATGAATTCCTCGTCTTGGCCGGAAAGGAAAGGGGTGCCTGAGCTTTTCGCGCCCGGTCGGCAATAGCGAAGGTTCTTCGGGGCGTCTGTAGCGAAGTCGTCATTGTCGTCATCATCATCAAGCCCTTGCGGGCAATAATAGAGTTTCTCCGGGTCTCGCAAATCTTTAAGCGCTTGTTTATAGCGCTTGAGCAGTTTTTCTATTGAGCGTTGGAAGGCGTATGGGCTGCTTTCAAAACGCCGCAGCAGATGCCGTAGCGTCATGCTGCGATAATTGTCGAGATAGTTTCCGATGTCCTCGTCACTCTCAACGAATTCGGCGACTCGGTAGATGGTGCAGGCGAAACCTGATTCGGGTGTGTCGCCCTTGGTGTGTTCATCGTCGTCGGTCGGGCTTGGCTCGGCTTGTGCGCAGTCAGCGCTGTTCTGGAATACACTGAGCACCCCCATGAACGCCTCGTTCTGCTCAGGCTCCAAGGCGTAGTACTCACCATGAACCTGCTGCTCCGGCATGGAAATTGGACGGCCTTTTTCAAAATAATCGGGATTCTCCTTGAGGTCTGAACGATTCCGCCGGATAATGTAGGGGTGGAGCGTGGCAAAGAGCGCCTCGGCGATCTCTTCCAGTGCAGCGCGAATTGCTTTTTTGTCGGTAAAGCTCGCTGTGTATTTTTCTTTCAGCTTTTGGAAGCGCTTTTCAACCGTTGGCGGCCGGGAATGGCGGTCCCAGTTGCGCTCAAGGGAAACCAGCTCTTGGTAGATTTTGTCTTGCTCACAAATATGATCATAAACCGTTACCGCCTGGTCTGGCAGTTTTTCGCTGCGGGCGGCAAAGAGATTCACCAGCGAAGCCAAGTCTGCCGGACGATTGTTGAAGGGCGTGGCCGTCAGTAGAACGACTTGGCGATCCAGGCAGAGCCGTTTTAGCGTCTCATAGCCCTCGATTTTCGGATTGCGGAAGCGATGCGCCTCATCCACGATCACCATGCCGACGGCATTTTCCCCGCAAAACTTCTCGGCTTCTAGCAAGTCAGTCATGGCAAAGACTGCCCAAGGCCGTCCGGGTGCATCGAGCTTGAATTTATCCAGATAGTCGTTCTTCCAATCGTCCACTAACGTCGGCGGGACAATGATGATGCCGCCGGGGTGAGCCTGCGTCGCAATCAGGGCGGTGGTGACGGATTTGCCGAGGCCCACGGCGTCAGCGATGATGACGCCGCCGTGTTCGCGGATGATCCGCATGGCATGGGCCGCGCCCCTGAGTTGATACTGAAATGGCTTGTATCCTGCGACTTCGGCGGCATTTCGGAAAGACTTATCGAGGCTCTCTTCGAGCGCCGATTGCCCCAGATAGTACTTCATCAGCGCCATATAGGCTTCAAAGGGCGTTGGGCGGCGATAGGGGGAACGTTCCTGCAGCTCCTTGGGCGTCGTGGCGGGCTGGTCTTCCGGCGAGCCTTTTTTCGGGTCAATCTCAATAATGTCGTAGCTGCCGTCTTTCCACAATTTATTGAAAAGACTTGCGAGTTCTTTAGCGTGGGCCTTATCCTCGCCCACCAGTATATTCAGTTCCTGGCGCTCGGCCAAGCCTGGCTTGGAGAAGTTGCTGCTGCCGATGATGTAGGTCGAGGGCTGACGTTCGGAGTAAAAAAGATAAAGTTTGCCGTGATTGGGCTCCCTGGTCTGCTTGATTTCTAGATGCAAGGTCGTCTGGTCCGTGAGCATCTCCACAAAAAGATTGTAGAGACCGGCGTCGGCATTTGTCTTGTCCTGGCTTTTGAAATTGCCCAGG
>JAAZKQ010000307.1 GCA_012799755.1 Lentisphaerota bacterium
CATGCCGCCGGCCATGCTCGTCAGCTCCTGCCAGGATCTCCTCTGCCGCCAGCTGGCGCTGGCGCAGTTCCCCCATCCCCCCACCGTTGACCTCGTTGAACGGGCAGAGATCATCAACCACTACGCCGATAGTCTCAGCGAGGACTACTTGACCGTCGCCAGCGCCGCTGCCCAGACCTGGTATAGTCCACGACAACCCGACCCCCATGAGGCCGAGCAAGTCCTCGCCGCCACTGCCCGCTTCCAGCTCAAAATCAAGCCCTTCATTCGCCTCGCCGACCAGAACCGGAGACCACGATGCGCAAAATAATCGCCCTCCTGGCCATGGCCATTGCGCTGTCCAGCAAGGCTAACGCCAATGACCAGGCCACAAACAACAGCGACCTCCTCGACCAGCTCCGGCCTTTCTGCAAGGAGCAAACCTGGCTCGACATGCAGAAGCCGCCGCCCATCTCAAAACAAATCATCACCCAGAGTATCGAAGCCGCCAGGACTTACTACCTCAATCAGCAAAAGGTCGAGGGCAATTTCACCTACGCCTTCGATATCCGCAGCGGCGAAGTCTTTGAAGACGATAACGCCGTTCGTCAAGCCGGCGCTCTCTGGGGACTGGTTTGCCTCAACCGCGACCGCTTCAATGAACCAACACGCCGAGCGGTCATCCTCGGTCTTGACTTCTTCGCCAAAAAAACCCGCGCCCTGCCCAGCGGCGAAGCCGCAACCGTTTACGGCGATGACGAAACCATCTCGTCTGGAATGGTCGCGCTATACTGCCTGAGCATCATTGATTTTATCGTCGGACAAGAAAAATTCCTCCCCGAAGACCTCCTCAGGCGTTTTCGCTTGCAGCTGGACATTCACCTGCACTACCTGCGCAGCATGGAAATGGCCGACGGCTCCTGGGCGCGGGTCTACGACGTCCCCTCGGGCTTTCGCGAACCCGTCGCCAGTCCTTACTATGACGGCGAGTGCCTCCTGGCCTACTGCAAAGCCGCGCGCTATCTGGGCAAAACCGAGCTCCTTCCCCGCATCAATGACGCCCTGCCCAAGCTGATCAAACGCTACACGCTCGACTGCTGGCAACCCGGCGGCAACCGCGAATTGACCAAGGGCTTCTATCAGTGGGGCTGTATGGCCTGCAATGAATACCAGCAGGCCGGCTGGGAGCCCCACGCCGAACTCGCCCGACACAGCGCCGTCGCCCTGTCCTGGTGGCTCCTGCATGAGAACCAGCTCGCAGCCCGCCAAGGCAATACCAGCTACGCCATTGAGGGCCTCATCTCCGCTTGGCATTGCGCCAAGGCCCTCAACGATCAGGCCGCCATGACCAGCTTCCGCCGCAATAGCGAAGACATCATGGCCAATCTCATCAGCTGGCAGTACGGTGGACCGCTCATGGAACACAATCCATACTTGTCCAGCCTGGAGCGCGTGCCGCCCAAAGCTTTCGGCGGCATTACCAGCACCAGAGATTCCGAAATCGTTCGCATTGACATCGTTCAGCATCAGGTACACGCCATGCTCATGATGCTCAATACCTTCTACCAAGACTAAATAGCAGCCCACAGCCCAAACGCCCTAAAGCCAATTCTCCCAACCAAGACTTTTTCATCTGGGCCCACCCGCCGGCCAACACCGTCCAGTACGATGGACGTAAGGGGGTCACCTTGTCAGTCCGCAGTCTGATTATCGGCATCGTTTGCGCCGCCATCATGAGCGCATGGTGCTATTTCAATGACGCCGTCATCCGCCCCGGGGCGATGATCTCCTCCCTGCTGCCCTCGGTCGCCTATGGCGGCCTGGTCGCCTATGTGCTGCTCATCAACCCGCTGCTGCGCCGCCTGCGCAGCAGTTTGGCCCTCAACGGCCGTGAAGTCGCCGCCGTCCTGGCGCTCTTCCTCATCGCCTGCGGCATTCCCGGCTGGAGCCTCGGCCAGATGTTCTCACCCACCGTCATGTTCCCCCACCACGACCTGCGCACCACCCCCAGCTGGCGCAGCCATGATATTGTTTCCCTCGCGCCCAAACAAATGCTTTGCGATGTCTCCGGCCCCAATGGCGACGTCGGCCTCAACGGCTTCGTCACCGGCCTCGGCGAAGGCGATGCCCATATCAATTTCTTTCGCGATGTCCCTTGGGATGTGTGGCACCGCACCTTCCTCTTCTGGGGTCCCTTGGTCCTCTGTTTCCTCGTCGCCGTCGTCGGTCTGGGCGCCGTCTTCCACCGTCAGTGGTGCGACCACGAACAACTGCCCTACCCCATCATTCAGTTCGCATCGTCGCTGCTGCCCGACGAACAAGGCCGCCTCGCCAACATCTTCCGCGACCGACTCTTCCTCATCGGCTTCCTCTTCTCCTTCCTCCTGCTCTTCAACAACTACATGTGCCGCTGGTTTCCCAACGAGCTCATACCGGTCAAATTCTGGCTCAATTTCACCCCCGCCATCAAACTCTTCCCCACCATCATCAAGGGCAAGGGCGGCATGCTCTTCTCACCACAGCTGATCATGACCGTCATCGGCCTGGCCTACTTCCTGCCGTCGGAGGCGTCCCTGTCCATGTGGTTCGGACCTTGGCTCTACTGCTTCATCGCCGGCATCTTCACCACCTACGGCATTGAAGTGCGCTCCAGCAAAATGATGTCCATGGCCTTGGAGCCCTTCATCTTCGCCGGCGGCTATTTCGCCATTCTCATGATCATCCTTTACACCGGTCGGCAGTTCTATTGGAACACCCTCAAGCGCAGCCTCGGCTTCAGTAGTCGGGAGGCCATACCCGACTTCGCCATCGTCGGCATGCGGCTCTTTCTCGGGGGCGCCATCCTCTTCATTCTCCAACTGCATCTCGTCGGCCTGCACTGGTCCATCGGCGTCATCTACACCTTCATCGCCATCATGGTTTACGCCGTCGTCAGCCGCGTGCTTGCTGAAACCGGCGCCTTCGAAATCGGCACCTACGTCTATCCTTGCGTCATCCTCTGGGGCTTCCTCGGCGCCGGCGCTCTCGGCCCGCAGAATCTGGTCATCATGTTCCTGGTCTCCACCGTGCTCCTGGCAGCGCCTGGGTGGTGCGTCATGCCCTTCTTCAACCAGGCCATGAAACTCTCTGACGGCCATCAAATCAAGCTCAACAAAACCGTCAAGTGGGGACTGGTCGTCATGGTCTTGGCCATCGTCATCTCCATCCCCTCAACCATCTACTGGCAGTACGACCGCGGCGCCCAGCTCTACGGCTGGCCGCGCTCATCCTCAATCTATCCCTTCGCCAATGCCGTTGAAGCGGTCATCAAACTCAAGGCACAGGGCTTGGAAGAAATCGCCGCCGGCCGCCGGGGCTTCGAGCACCTTGCAGCCATGTCGCCAAGCCCCAAACACCTCGCCGCCTTCGTCGTCACCGCCCTCATCACCTTCGCCGTCGCCTTCGGACGCCTCAAATACCACTGGTGGCCACTGCATCCCGTCATCTTCGTCTTCTTCGGCGGTCACCAAGGCATGCGCATGTCTTTCTCCTTCGGACTCGGCTTCCTGATCAAATTCCTGATCACCAAATACGGCGGCGGCAAAATGTACCATCGCTGCAAACCCATGATGATCGGTCTCATCGCCGGCACCCTCGTCTCACAATTCCTGCCTATGGTCGTCGGCACCATTTACTACTTCATCACCGGCAAGACCCTCTGAGCAGAAATACGCCGCGCCCCTACAGCTCCAGGGTAAGCTGTTTACGGCGGGGGCGCGGCAGCGACTCGGCGCCATCGGCGCCTTGATTGCACCAGCTTGCCCAGCCCTTGCGCTCGACTGTACCGAAGAGCTCCAGGTAGGGCCCGGGGCTGCAACGCTCTATGAGGACATAGGCATCATCGGGTTTCCGGTTCCGCGAAAGTTTTGGCGCCCGCAGCACGTTGACTTGACGACGTGCAGGGGGCAAGGTACGCAGGGTACCGCGCACGCCAAATAACAAGATTTCAGTTGCATTGCGAAAGTAGTAGCCGGTGCAGCTGCCGTCGGTGGCGCCGTCACTGCGCACCTTCTCCCACAACAGCGCAGTCTTGTACTGGAAGCCCCAGCGCTCCATGACCTGCAAGCCCTCCACCAGCAGCCACGACGGCACCCAGAGATACAGATGGGCATTCTCAGCCGCAGCCCTGAACACCGGCAGGCAGAGGAGTTCCTCAAGACGCACGCCGGGGTAACGCAGACGGCTGTATTCCCGTTCCTCGGCCACACCAGTCTTGCCTGACACCAACCAAGGCGGGTTGGCAACGATGGTCGTGAACTCACGTTTGGCGGCAAAAGCCAAAAAGTCGTCAAAGAGTGTCATCGCCCGGGCTCCTCGGCTTGGGGTTATTCCGTAGAATCACACGAACTACGACGCACAGCTATACCATACTGCCGACAACGCTCGCATGAAAGCCCGAAAACGCCCCCCGCAAAGCCCTATGTGACCGGAAAGTATAAACGCGGTTTTTTTATCCGCAGATTACGCAGATTAGCGCAGATTTTTTTAAGGTTGGCTGTTTGGCAAGCCAAGACCTCTGCGCACTAGTCTCCCGGCTGTGCTGTGGGCTTGCAGCCCGCAGCGGCACATGGCCCTGCAAACGAAAAACCCAAGCACACGCAGGCGTCAACCGTGCTGTGGGCTTTGCAGCCCGCAGCGGAACATGGCCCTGCAAACGAAAAACCCAAGCACACGCAGGCGTCAACCGTGCTGTGGGCTTGCTGCCCGCAGCGGAACATGGCCCCGCAAACGAAAAACCCAAGCACACGCAAGCGTCAACCGTGCTGTGGGCTTGCAGCCCGCAGC
>JAAZKQ010000003.1 GCA_012799755.1 Lentisphaerota bacterium
GGTAGGTCTTGAAGGCGGCTTTCACCTCGCGGTTGGGGAAATCGAGGTAGTACAGCGTCTCGCCGAGCTCGACGGATGAGCTCTTGATCGTCAGGTAGCCGGTTTGCAGCAGGAGCGCCAGCGGATCAATCCGATCAATCTCGAAGGCATTGAAAGCAAAGCCCATGACCGGCTCGTTCAAGGCCCGCTCGAAGTTGAAGTTCGTCTTCCGGATCACTTCCATCAGGAAGGCGGGCGTCCCCGTCGAAAACCAGTAGTTGGAAAATTCACAGCCGTTGATGAAGCATTGCGCCAGGGACACCGGATTGTACACCGTCTCCGCTTTTGCATGAAAGCGGTACCCGTCGTACCAGGCCTTGATTTCGGCGAGGAGCTGTTCGCGCGGGATGTCCAGCTTGCCCACGGCGGCATCCAGGCGCCCGGCAAAGTATTTTTCGAATTCCTCCTGGGTGTAGCCGAGCATGGTGGCGTAGTCGGCATGCATTGTGATGTCGGACAGGTTGTTGAGGTCGGAGAAGAGCGAGACGTGCGAGAATTTGGTGACGCCGGTGACGAACACGAAACGCTCGAGGCTTTCGCATTTCTTGATGGTGGAGTAGAAGCCCTTGAGGACATCCCGGCATGCGGTGGCTTCCGGCGTCATCAGCGCGTTCAAAATCGGCTTGTCATATTCGTCAAGAAGGATGACGACAGGGGAATCCGCCGCCGAAACCACATCACGAATCAAAAACTCGAAACGCATTGCATTGGACTGGCCGCGGACTGCCATCCCGAAATGATCAGCAAGGCCGGATAGTGTATCAAAAAGAAAATCCTCAAGCTCGTCGGCATTTTTCGCATCGCAATTTGCCATGTCCAGATGGATGACCGGGTATTCCTGCCAGTCGTATGCCTTGTCATGGATGGCAAGGCCCTTGAAGAGGTCTTTCTTCCCCTGGAATACCGCCTTGAGGGTGGAGACGGTCAGCGACTTGCCGAAGCGGCGCGGGCGGGACATGAAAAAAGACGCCGGCGCTTCGGAAATCATTTTCCAGATGTATTCTGTTTTATCAACATAGAGGAAATCATTGCGAATGAGTTTCTCAAATGTATATACGCTGCTGGTTAGCTTTTTCATGGCTGAATCCTCCAAAATGTAAGATACTCCATCAAGTCGCGATTGTCAGCAGCCTCAGGCAGGTTATGACGAGTGAGTGCCTGCGTTGCGGGCATGGGTTGGGCTTTTCTCTGTTGTTTATGCGGCGGGCATGTCTATTTTATGGCTATGGAAAGCCGGGCGAAAGCGGTTACGGCCGTGGCAGCGCCAAGGTGAACAGGCTTTTTTTGGCAACTCGGGCCGATGCCCGATAAATGGAGTTCATAACCCAAAGGACAGATGATGAAAACAAGGGCTATGCTGACAGTGTTGGGTGTGGTTGCGCTGAGCGCCATGTCGTTCGCGGGCGATCTGGCGGCGGGCTTTCGCGAGCCGCCGCTATCCGCGTGGCCGCAAGCGTGGTGGCATTGGATGGACGGCAATATCAGCCGCGAGGGCATCAAGGCCGACCTGGAGGCCATGAAAGCCGCCGGCGTCGGTGGCGCGACGATTCTGGACATATCCGGCGGCTTGCCGCCGGGGCCGGTCGAGACCGTGTCGCCGGAGTGGTTCGCGCTGGTTCAGTACGCGCTGGAAGAGGCGGCGCGGCTGGGCATGGAGATCAGTCTGCACAACTGCCCGGGCTGGTCGTCCAGCGGCGGGCCGTGGATAACGCCGGAGCACGCTATGAAGAAACTGGTGTGGACGAGCTCGGTGGCGGCGGGCGGCCGTCGGATCAGTGAGAAGTTGCCGCAGCCAGGTGCGATCATGGGGCTTTATCGTGACATCGTGGTGCAAGCCTATCCGAGCATAGCAGGTGACGACTTCCGTTTTGCGGCGAGCAAGCCGTCAGTGACAGCGTCTTTTGCGTCCCCCGAGGAGGCGGCGAAAATCCTGGAGCCGCGAGGCTTCTTGCAGGTGCCGCGGCCGACGGCTGAGGCGCCGCAGTACATTACCTTTGCATTCCCCGAGCCACTGACAGCGTCTACGCTGAACATTCATTTCAGCGGCAACCAATGGCATAGCTTGCGCCTGGCGCTGCTGGTATCCGACGATGGCGAGAACTTCCAGGAGCACGCTCGACCGGATATGTTGCGACCGCCGCAGGGTCAGGTGACCTTTCCGACTTTGCGGAGTCGCTTTGTGCGAGTGCAGTTTCTGTCCATCAGTGAAGCCAGTTGCCGTGTGAGCCACATCAGTTTTTCGCCGGGCTTCCGTATTCCCAATATCGCCGGCAAGAGCTTCGTCAGCCTGGACAGTAACCTGGCGACCGGCCCCGAGCCCGACGCGGCGTCAATTATCGTTCGCGCAGACATCATTGATCTTAGCGACAAAATGGCCGCCGACGGCACGCTCGATTGGGAGGCTCCCGCCGGGCAGTGGACCATACTGCGCTTTGGCTATACTCTCACCGGTCGGAGGAATCACCCCACGACGCCGTCAGGGCGCGGACTGGAATGCGACAAGATGTCCAAGGCCGCCGTCAAGGTCGCCTGGGATGGCATGATGGGCAAGATCGTGGCTACCGCCGGGCCCTTGGCCGGCAAGTCACTGGTTGGCGCCCTCATTGACAGCTATGAGGTCGGGCCACAGAATTGGACGGATAGTTTCCGGGAGGACTTTATCAGGTTGCGGGGCTATGACCCGCTGCCTCTGCTGAGCATTGTCACCGGTCGCTATGTGGAGAGTGCCGAGTATTCCGAGCGTTTTCTGCAAGACTTCCGCCGGACCATATCCGAACTGTACGCCGAGTGTTATGCTGATTATTTTGGCGAGCTCGTGCATGGCAGCGGCATGCAATTTGCGTCCGAACCCTATGGCGGCCCCTTTGACAACCTCTTGCAGGGGCGCGCGGCGGATGTGCCCATGGGAGAATTCTGGGGCGGCAGCAACAGCACCGGCAACGCCAATCTGGCGGGCAACATTGCCCACGTCAGTGGCCGGGTGTATGCCGGGGCGGAAAGTTTCACGGCGACGCCGCGCAATGGCCGCTGGCAGAGCCATCCGGCGTTGCACAAGGCCCAGGGCGACAACGTGTTTTCCCAAGGCGTCAATCGCTACATCTTCCACAGTTACGCACATCAGCCGTGGACGGTGAAGACGCCGGGCATGACCATGGGCCAATGGGGCTTCCACTTCAACCGGCACAACACGCTATGGAACAACTACAGCGCCTGGCTGGACTACGTCAAACGCGCGCAGTTCATGTTGCAACAGGGGCGTTTTGTGGCTGATGCGCTCTATGTCGCCCGGGAAAATACGCCGTCGTCGGCCCACTGGTCGCCTACTTTGCCGACCGGCTATCGCGGCGACTGCTGCGATGCGCGGTCACTGATTGAGCAAGTGACGGTACGTGATGGCCGCGTGGTCTTCCCGCATGGCATGTCCTACGCGATGCTGATTGCTTCGCAGACGCAGGAGGTGTCACCGGCGTTGCTGCGGAAATTGCGGGCCTTGGCACAGGATGGCGCGGTGATTCTCTTGGGCCGGCGGCCGCAGTCACCACTGGGGCTGAGCAACTATCCCGCCGTTGATGCCGAGGTCGCTGCGTTGGTTGCGGAGCTCTGGGGTGATCTTGACGGCAAGGAGCGTAGCAGCCGGGCCTTGGGGCGTGGTCGCGTGTATTTCGGCGTGTCGCCGCAGGTGGTGCTTGATGACTTGGCCTTGCCGCCCGATGTATCTTTTGTATTCGAAGGTCGGACAGGACGGGTGCACTCGCTGCATCGGCGTACGGATGAGGGCGAGGACATTTATTTTGTCAGCAATCAGCTGGATCGCTTTGTCGAGTTCACCGGTGTGTTCCGGGTGTCCGGGCGCTTGCCGGAGCTGTGGGATGCGGAGAAGGGCAGTATGCAGCCGGCGCCGGCCTTCAGTGAACAGGACGGATTGACGCGGGTGCCCCTGCGTCTGCAAGCGGCCGAGTCGGTTTTCGTCGTCTTCCGGCAGGCAAGACCGTCGCCGCATGTCACGGCCTACAGCTGGGCAGCTGCCGGCGGCGAGCAGATTGAGCGTCCCGAGTTGATCATTGACAAGGCCGAGTATAATGCGATTGAGGGCCCCGGCGGCCGTGACGTCACGGAGTTGTTGCGCAGCCAGGTCAAGGATGGCTTCATCGCCTTGCAAGCGACCAACAGAAATCTTGGCGGCGATCCCACGCCCATGCGCCTCAAACAGCTCGTGGTGGAGTATCGTGTGGACGGCAAGCCGTTCAGCAAGACTATTCCTGAGAATGCATACTTCGAGTTGCCGGAAAGCAGCGGCGCGAAGGGACCTTTGGACTATCAAGTGGTGATGCGTGATGGCCGAAAGCAACTCCTGGCATGGGAAGCGGGCACCTATACGGAGCTGGACAACCAAGGCCGTGAAAAGAAGACCGTGGTTGCCGCTGTGCCAAAGAAGATTGTTCTTGATGGCCCGTGGGAAGTCCATTTTCCGGCTGGTCTGGGCGCGCCGGCCAGCGTTGTCTTTCCTGAATTGATGTCCTACACACAGCATGAGAATCCTGGGGTGAAATATTTTTCCGGCACGGCGAGTTATCGCAAGACGGTGACTTTGCCGACCGGGTATGCCGGGGGCGTGGTGACGCTGGACCTGGGTGTGGTGCAGGTGATGGCCCGGGTGCTGATCAATGGCCGGGATATGGGCATCGCCTGGCGTCCTCCCTACCGGGTGGAAATCGGCGAGGCTCTCAAGGCAGGTGAGAACAGCTTGGAGATACAGGTTACCAACCGCTGGGTCAATCGGCTCATTGGCGATGAACAGCTGCCCGAGGACGCCGAATGGCAAAAAGAGGGCAGCATGGGCGGACGGGCCCTGAAAGCCTGGCCGCAGTGGTTCCTTGACGGCCAGCCAAGCCCCACTGGTCGCGTCGCCTTTACAACCTATAAACATTGGTACAAAGACGATCCATTACTCGACGCTGGCTTGCTGGGGCCCGTGGCGCTCTATCCGGCCGTAACTACCAGTTTGGAGTAGGGGCGGACCTGTGTGTCTGCCCTCCGCAAGGCGTCATTTTCTTGGCATTTGAACGGCGAAAACACCGTCTGGCTGCACCAGTAAATCACGGCTGTTATGGACAGTATGGACTCTATGGACTTTATGGACGACAGCATCTACCGTCCACAATGTCTACAATGTCCACCCTATCAAAGCGTGGCGCTTCTGGGCCGGTTTTGCGCTGTGTGGCCATGTGGTTGCTTGGGGTGGTTCGGGATATATACTACAAGTCGTCGGTGTTGTTTCATTGAATAGTTCGAGTCTTGGGGTAAAGAGGAGAGAGAACCATGACATTGAAACACTTTTTTTTGATGTTGCGGCAGGTTGACGAGGTGCTTCGTCAGTGTACGGTTGATTTTAGTGCGCAGCAACGTAATGGGAATCCCTTGTGTCGGTTGCGTGGTCGTCAAATTGCTCTGCTGCTGACTATTGCTCGCCATGAGCCTTGTTCGTTGAGTGAGGTCATGCGCTTGCAGGGGCTGTCGGCCTCGGCGGCATCAACGGCAGTGGACAA
>JAAZKQ010000308.1 GCA_012799755.1 Lentisphaerota bacterium
TCGGCGAAAATGGCATACCCACCCGCCAGAAAGTCGTTGACCGCCTCAATGTCCTCGGTTGTTATCTGGACCACGATGCCAATCAGTGCAGAGGCAAGCAAGTCCTCATCAGCACCCCGGAATCCAAGATCAAAGCGGTGGTCACGCCCACCGACGAAGAGCTTATGATCGCCATGGAAACCGTTTCACTTGTACAATAAGCGACCGCTAATCCATCAAATCAATAGGGTCACCCGCAGAAAAAGGAATGAAAAATGTCAGGTCTGATGCAGAAACTGCGCCCGAAAGCCGCCGCCGCCGCCAAAACCGTCGTCCTCCCCGAGGGCAATGATCCGCGCGTCATGCAGGCCGCTAAAATCATCGCCGACAATCGTGTCGCCAAAGTGAAAATCTTGGCGACGCCCGCCGAAGCGGCCGAAGCCGCCAAGGGCATCTGTTTCCACGGCCAGGACGTCGAAATCATTGATTGGACAAATTCGCCGCTCTTTGACGACTTGGCCAACACTCTCTACGAACGCCGCAAGGCCAAAGGCCTCGAACAGGACGCCGCCCGTGAAATGACCAAGAACCGCCTCTATTTCGGCAATCTCATGGTCAATCGCGGCCACGCTGACGGCCTGGTCGCCGGCTCCATCGCCTCCACGCCGGATATGCTGCGCAGCGCCTTCCATTGCATCGGCACCGCCAAGGGCATCACCACCGCCAGCAGCTGCTTCCTCATGGACCTCAAGACGCCCAGCCCCGCCGGCGATGAAACCCTCATCTTCGCCGACTGCGGCGTCAACCCGAATCCCACCGCCGAGATTCTGGTTGACATCGCCATTGCCACGATCAAGACCCACCAGGCGCTTATCGGCAACCAGGCGAAACTGTCCTTTCTCAGCTATTCCACCAAAGGCAGCGCCAAGGGCGAGCTCGTTGACAAGATGGCCCGCGCCGCCGACATGACCAAAGCCCGCATTGCCGAACTCGGCATTTACGCCCTGGTTGACGGCGAACTCCAGGCCGATGCCGCGCTGGTGCCCGCCGTCGCCACCGCCAAGGCGCCCGACAGCCCTCTCAAAGGCCAGGCCAACATTCTGATCTTCCCTGACCTCAACTGCGGCAACATCTGCTACAAAATCACCCAGCGCCTAGCCGGCGCCGAAGCCTATGGACCAATCCTCCAAGGCGTCGCCAAGCCGGTCAATGACCTTTCCCGCGGCTGCACTGCCGAGGATATCGCCGGCGTCATCGCCATCACCATCTGCCAAGCATTGTGAAATAAGACCGCAACCGGTCAATAGCGAGCGCGTAAAATATCAGCGCGCCGGGACTGCCCCACACAGGTAATCCCGGCGCGCTTTGTTTTTACGGAAAACGGCAGTGGAGACGGACGACTTCGCCGGCGCCTTCGTCCACGCGACCGAATTCCGCGCGACACAGTCCGGGCAGCCAGATGATGTCAGCACCGGCGCAGATGACCGGCCAACGCCGACGTTCTTCGCGGCCAATCTTGGCATCGGTGAAGATGTCCTGCAACTTTTTTCGATGCTCTGCCGCAAAGGGCTGCATGCGGTCACCGGCCTGCCATTTGCGCACCGTGAGGACGACGGGCAACGCCGCAGCCGCAAAGAACTCCTCGTTGGCGCCGACCGACGCATGCCGCACATCAGCGGCCTTCAACAAAGTTGCCGTGAGCGTCATGCCATTGACGCAAAGGTGCTTCGCTTCCCGGCGCCAATCCCAGTCGCGGCCGGCAGCAGCAGCCTTGTCGTCCTTATCGCCGGCACCGACGGAAAGCAAGTCGGCAGGATTAACGACCGCCAATCCCGTGTCGCAAACAGCGATAGCCAGGCCTTTGCGTACAGGCAGATAGCGCGTACCGCCCCGCTCCCGCTGTGACTTGAATGCATCTTGCAGGCGGGCGATCA
>JAAZKQ010000309.1 GCA_012799755.1 Lentisphaerota bacterium
GCGCCGCCCTGGGTAGGCGTCCCCCAAAAATTGCACGCTGTAAGCGTGCCACATAGCAGACACGGAAGATGGGTTCCATTACAAGGCAACAGGCAATGGCTGTTATCAATCGGTAACCGGTTACCTTGACATAAGTCATGCCGGCTACAATGTCTTTGATATTTGCCACGGGTGTGTTACACTACGTTATGGGTGGTGACAGAATGGTTGCCAAGTCCCAGGCAAGGAGGCAAGCCATGGATATGACTCAATACAAAACCATAGTGAGGATGGAAGTCTTCATTGGGCTTTTTTCCGTCCGATACAAATACTCGATTGGAGACACTGTCTTTACCAAAACGCCGAGATACCTGAAATGGCTTTCCGAAGAGGAAATGCGAAGCCGGCTCACCCTTGAGGTCTGCGGCGCCAGCAAGGAACTCAAGGGTGAATGGAAGGCAGTGTATGACAAGCGCGGCGAAGTCGTAGCTAAGTACTTCCCCACCGAAGAGGAAAAAGAAAGAAAGCGCAAAATTGACGAGGCGTACGAAGAGACGATGGACATTTGCCTTTGTTCCGCAGGTTTTCTCTAATCCAGTAATTGACTCCAGTGGCCGTATCCGCGTATTGGATACGGCTTTTTTATTTTTTGCTTTGGGCGGCCATCTGCTTGAACACCTCGACGGCCTCTTCGCGGCTGATTACCACGACATTGCTTTGGCGGCGCGGGGCATAGGGATTTAATGCGTCGGCCTTGACGGGCGACTTGCCCTTGGGTCGGTTGATGTTGATGATGGTGGCCAGGAGCACGGGGTCTTCGGCCAGCTTGGCGAGCAAAGCATCGTAGGTCTGACAAGTAGACAAGCACACCCTGTCCACCCTGTCCACAGAGTCCACCCTGTAAGCGGTCACTCTTTGGACAACACTCCATCTTTCGTGTTTGCTATGTCGCACCCTTACAGGGTGCAATTTCGGCGGAACGCTCCACCCGGGGCGGCGCGCACCTTCAGTGCGCTTGCCCCGGGCTGATATATTTCGCGCCTTCAGCGCTCTTGCCGCTTCGCGGCCAGGAATATTGGGAGTCCTGTCCACCCTGTCCACAGAGTCCACCCTGTCCACAGAGTCCACCCCGTCCACAGAGTCCACCCCGTCCACAGAGCCCACCCTGTCCACAGAGCCCACCTTGTCCACAGAGCCCACCTTGTCCACAGAGCCCACCTTGTCCACAGAGTCCACCCTGTCCACAGAGTCCACCCCGTTCACAGAGTCCACCCTGTCCACCCCACCAAAGAAACCAGCCATTTTTTCGCGTAATGACCAATCTGGCCGCGTCGGGTGCTATATTACGTATTTTTCCATGGGGCGGAGCTTTTCCAGTAATTTTTTCACGTCATTGAGGACCTTTGCATGGCAGGCATCTTGCGCAGTATTCTGGAGGCAGTCGGGCACACGCCCCTGGTGGAGTTGCAGCGGCTGACGAGGCCGGAGGATGCGCGGGTTCTGGTGAAGGTCGAGGGCCTCAATGTCGGCGGCAGCATCAAGACGCGCACAGCCCTGAACATGATTGAGGCAGCCGAGGCACAGGGACTGATTGGGCCGGGTTCGGTGATCATTGAACCAACCAGCGGCAACCAGGGCATCGGCCTGGCCTTGGTCTGCTGTTTAAAGCGCTACCGCTGCATTATCGTCATGCCGGACTCCGTGAGCGTCGAGCGACAAAACCTGATGAAACTCTACGGCGCTGAAATCGTCATTGTCCCCGACCACAACAACATCGGCGAATGCATTGAACGCTGCATGGAGCGCGCGCAGGAGCTGCGCGACAGCATCCCTGGCGGCTTCGTGCCGCAGCAATTCGAAAACCCGAATAATCCGGCCGTGCATCGCGACAAAACCGCGGTGGAAATCCTTGAACAGCTCGGCGACAGGCAGCTGGACGCCTTCTGCAGCGGTTTTGGCACCGGCGGTACGCTTAGTGGCATTGGCGGAACGCTGCGTGAGCGCTTTCCAGCCATGCAGATTGTCGTGGTCGAGCCGGAAAACGCCGCGATACTGGCCGGCGGCGCCATCGGTACGCATTTGCAGATGGGCATTGGCGATGGTATCATCCCCCCGAATCTGGATACCAGCCTGATTGACGAGCAGATGATTGTCAGTGACGACGAGGCGCTGGACATCGCGCGGCAGCTGGCTTTGCAGGAAGGACTGCCGGCGGGCATTTCCAGCGGCAGCAATGTCGCCGGCGCCCTGCGCCTGGCGCGGCGCCTCGGCGCGGGCAAAACGGTGCTGACAGTCCTGCCGGATTCTTATGACCGCTATTATTCGACGCCGCTGTTCACCAACCTCTGAAGCCGCCCCGCGCGCAACTCCCCTGCGAATCTTACGGCGCTCGCAGTGGGCAAAAGCAATGTGATAATGCATGAAAGGAGCCTGAGATGCTTAGCAAATTACAAATCACCGTGGCAGCCCTGCTCATGAGCTTGGCGCTGTTGGCCCAGACGGAACAACGCACCGAAGTGATCAAGACGGTGACGGACAACCCGACCGCCGGCGTCGTCAGCTACGAAGGCAACCCGGCAGTGGGCGCCAAACTGAAGGAAATGCTGATCCGCAGCGGCTGGGTGCGCCTGCTGCCTGACGCCCAGGCCAACCAGGCGATGATCAAGATTCGCGCCAAGAGCTACGACGTCGGCGGCATTCACTTGCAGACCCAGGTGGATACCAGCGAGAAATCCTTCAGCACCAGCCAGCGCGGCGAGCAGTCGTCACTGGTGGTTTTTGAGACGGTGGACGAGATTCTGCGCCAACTCTTCAAGGTGCCGTCATTCTGCACACGCAAGATTGCCTTCGTGATGCCTGGGCGCAACAACCTCAAAGAGATTTACAGTTGCTACCTGGACGGTTCCGGGCAAGAACGCATCACCCACAACAACGCCATCAGTACCGAGCCGTCCTGGGGACATAGCCGCGGCTTGGTCTATACCCTGGCCAAGGACAACGCGCTGAGCGTGGTCTTGGTGGACTTGAATCGCCAGCGGCAGCGGGTTGTCTCCCGGGCGCGCGGCCTCAATGCCAGCGCGGCATTGTCCGCAGACGGTCGCAGGGTGGCGCTGTCCATGAGTCGTGACAACAGCGTAGACCTCTACGTGCTGGATTTGGCCACCAATGAGCTGCAACGCCTCAGCAAAGACAGCCATGTGGAGTCGTCGCCCGTGTGGTCGCCGGATGGCACTCAAATCTGCTACGTATCTGATCGCCTGGGCATACCGCAGTTATACACGATTGACGCCAAAGAGGGCAGCACCCCCAAACGGTTGCGTTTGGGTGGCGGCGAGGCGGTGTCGCCGGACTGGTCGCCGGTGAGCAATCGCCTCTGTTACGCGACCAGACAAGGCAGCCAGTACGTCATCAGCGTCCTTGATATGAAAGACCCCAACGCACGACCGGAAGTCGTGACCCTGGCTGCCGGCGACTGGGAGGCGCCCTCCTGGGGCCCCGATGGCCGCCACTTGGTCTGCACCCGTCGCAGCGGTCGCAGTCGTGACCTCTACCTGGTTGACACGTGGCTGAAGACCTTCACCGCCATCTCTGAGGGAGCCAACGTCTCACTCCCTGCCTGGACGCCGGGTTTCTAAGCACGACCCCCCAGGAGCGGCGCCAAGCGCTGAGCAAGCAACAAGGTCTGCGGGGCGGTTGCTGAGCGGCCGCCCCGCTTTTTTGCCCAGCAGCCGTGCGTGTCAGCCGATATCGGAAAAAATCTGCGAGAAAAAGTGTTTAATGTGCGACGTTTTGTGGTGAACGCTCGTACGCTTTCAAGCTGTTGTAGTTGGAATTGCTCCCACGGGAGCAAGCAGTCACCCGTTGATATTGTGGACCAAGATGTCAGCAAACGGACAACTTGGCGCCGTAGGCGCTTAACCATGCTTAACCCCAGGCTTCAGCCTGGGGATAGGCATACCCCAAAAAAAGGTGCCCCGTGGGGCACCACCGGACATCTGACAAATGCAACTACTTTGTCGAATCTCCCGCATTCTATCACAAGATTTCACACATGACCGATAATGAAGCTCAGAACGCCAAGTAGTTTCGAATAGAACGGAGATGACAGTCTTTCCTAAAGTGTTTTTTCACAGACTATTACACACAATAAACATCTATTTTTGCATCTACGCCGGTTTTCACGGGCACTGCAAAAAATCGCAAAAACGACATAGAAATAATTGTTTTTTGCAGTGCCTTACAGGAATTAATCGCAAGCTGTCAGCAATATCATTCACTTTTTTGCGTTATAGCGTATAGTCACCGCCGTGACGCCCAGGCGAATACGTCATCAGTGATTTTTTGATTGTTCATTCCGAATATCCCAGTGGAGACGTCCATGACAAAGCGCGAAGCCTATAATTTGTCCGAGATTGGTGCCCGTTTGAAGTTGATCCGCGCCCGTCAGCGCCTGACCCAGGCAAAGATGGCCCAGGAGCTGGGCATCAGCCTCAGCCACTATTCCAAGCTGGAGGTCGGCATTGGCGGCATGAGCCATGGCTTGATTTTTGCGCTCTGCCGGCGCTTTGGCATCAACGAGGCCTGGCTGGTCTATGGCGAAGGCGAGGCGCCTGATTTTTCGCTGGTGACCGACGAGACCTCTGCGGCGGAATGCAGTGGCAATAGCGGCAAGAAATTGCTGGCTGATGACAACTCGCTGGCGCTAGTTGAGTCCATTATCATTTTGCTGGAAAACAACGGGCTGCGTGAGTTGGCCGAAAAGATCGCTCAGGCCATGGCCATCCCGACGACACGCGCGCTGGCTATGCTCGTATGCGAAAAGCTCCGCAATCCCGAAAAAGAAGCAAACAGGAATGACTGAGAGGCCAGGCCTCTTGTTCTGTTGTGCGGCTGCCCTTGCCCTATTGGAGGCAGGGGCAGTTGCGTTGTGTTTTTGCGCGCAAAGGGAGGGGTGCACTGGCGGGCACTTCAGGTCTTCTCGTAGGCGGCGCTGTGGACGCGGTTGCGCCAGCTGAAATAACCGTGTTCCTTGCAGTTGCGCCTGGGATGGACGGCATTGCTGAGGAGGATGACCGCGAGGTCTTTTGGCGGATCAATCCAAAACGAGGTGCCGGTAAAGCCGGTGTGGCCGAAGGCCCGGGGACTGAGCTGTGTGCCGCCGGAACAGGGATTGCTGGGGCTGTCCCAGCCGAGACAGCGAC
>JAAZKQ010000310.1 GCA_012799755.1 Lentisphaerota bacterium
AGAGCGGCGAAGTGCCCTGAATGGGCGCCACATACCAACCTGGGGTTGCGCCTGCGGCGCAACCCCAGGGAAGCCCCCACCCGAAACAGCACGCTGAAGGCGTGCCACATAGCAGACACGAAAGATGGTTTCCATTGCAAGGCAACAGAAAATGGCCAATTATCAATCGCTGACCACTTACACAACTAGTGGAAAAAAGCCCCCACAACACCCCTAGGCCAACTCTTGCTGCGTTATATTAATGCCTTGCCGACGCCGGCCGCAGACCGGTTTCCGTTCCCTATTTGTTCCTTGCAGGAGTAGCACAATGGAGTCCGTTAGACGGGTTTTTGTTGAAAAACGCCCTGGTTTCGACGTGGAAGCGCAGCATCTTTTGGGCGTTCTGCGCGAATACCTCGGCATCCGCAGCTTGGAGCGCGTCCGCATCTGCAAACGCTATGAGCTCTCCGGTCTAAGCGACGACGAGTATCTGGCGGCGCGCGACAGCGTCCTCTCAGAACCCACTTGTGATATCGTTTATGACGAGGAGCCGCCGGCCGGCGCCGGGCAACACCTCGCCGTCGAGCTCCTGCCGGGTCAATACGACCAGCGCGCGGACTCGGCCGCGCAGTGCGTGCAACTACTCACCCAAAAAGAACGCCCGCTGGTGCACTGCGCCACGCACTACATCTTTGAAGGCGCCATCAGCGCCGAGCAGCTGGCGAACATCAAAAGTTACCTGATCAACCCCATCGAATGCCAGGAAGCGTCCCTGGCCAAACCGTCCTCGCTGGTCATGGCTACTGCCGTGCCGGACGACGTGCCGATCATGAGCGGCTTTATCAAGAAAAGCGCCGCCGACATCGCCAAGATGGTCGAAGACCTCGGCATGGCCATGAATGCCGAAGACCTGGCATTCTGCCAACGCTATTTCCGTGACGAGGAAAAGCGCGATCCCAGCTTCGCCGAACTCCGCGTCATTGACACCTACTGGTCAGACCACTGTCGTCACACGACCTTTCATACCAACATTGATGAAGTTGAAATTGATCTCAGCGAGCTGACCAAGCCCATCCTCAAAACGTACCAGCAGTACCGACAGATTCGCCTTGAGCTCGGTCGCCAAGACAAGCCCCTCAGCCTCATGGACTTGGCTACCATCGGCATGCGCGAACTCAAAAAACAGGGCAAGCTCGACAATCACGACGTCTCGGAAGAAATCAACGCCTGCTCCATCGTCATCAATGCCGATATTGACGGCAAAGACGAAGAGTGGCTGATCATGTTCAAAAACGAAACCCACAACCACCCCACCGAAATTGAGCCCTACGGCGGCGCGGCAACCTGCCTCGGCGGCGCCATCCGCGACCCGCTTTCCGGCCGCTCCTATGCATACCAAGCTATGCGTATCACCGGCGCCGCCGATCCCCGCGCCGGCATTGACGACACGCTGCCCGGAAAACTCCCCCAGCGCAAGATCACCACCACCGCCGCCACGGGCTTCTCCTCCTACGGCAACCAGATCGGCCTCGCCGCCGGCAAGGCACAGGAAATCTACCACCAGGGCTACATGGCGAAACGCATGGAACTCGGCGCCATCGTCGCTGCCGCGCCGCGCCGCAATGTCGTCCGCAAAACACCGACGCCGGGCGATGTCATCCTGCTCATCGGCGGCCGCACCGGTCGTGACGGCTGCGGCGGCGCCACCGGTTCCTCCAAGGCGCACACCGGCGATTCCCTCCAGGAATGCGGCGCCGAAGTGCAGAAGGGCAATGCCCTCCTCGAACGCAATATCCAGAGGCTCTTCCGCAACGCCGACTTCGCACGGCGCGTCAAACGCTGCAATGACTTCGGCGCCGGGGGCGTTTGTGTCGCCATCGGCGAACTCGCCGACGGACTCTATATTGATCTTGACAAGGTTCCCACGAAATACGACGGTCTCGACGGCACGGAACTGGCCATCTCCGAATCTCAGGAACGTATGGCATGCGTGTTCGCGCCCGAAGACGTCGCCGCCGCTATCGTCCTGGCTGCCCACGAGAATCTCGAAGCGACGCCGGTCGCCGTGGTGACTGACAAGGCGAGACTGCACATGCAGTGGCGCGGCAAAACCATTATTGACTTGGCACGCTCCTTCCTGGATACCAACGGCGTTACTCAGCACACTACAGCCGTCATCACCGCGCCGGACCCGGAAGCAAATTACTTCCGCCAAACCGTCGTCAGCGCCACTGCCGCGCCATCCTTGACTGACGCTTGGCTGAATACGCTGCGCGATCTCAATGTCTGCTCGCAGAAGGGCCTCGTTGAGCGCTTTGACGCCACCGTCGGCGCCGCGACCATCATCAACCCCTTCGGCGGCAAGACCCGCATGACCCCCAACGAATCCATGGCGGCAAAGCTGCCCGTCGCCGGCCGCACTACTACCTGCACCCTCATGAGCCATGGCTTCAACCCGCAACTCAGTTCCTGGAGCCCCTACCACGGCGCCCTCTACGCCGTAGTCGAGGCCAATGCCAAAATCGCCGCCGCCGGCGGTGACGTCAGCCAGGTGCGCATGTCTTTCCAAGAATACTTCGAACGCTTAGGCGACGACGAAACGCGCTGGGGCAAGCCCCTCGCCGCCCTCCTTGGCGGCCTCAAAGGCCAGCTCGAATTCGGCACTGCGGCCATCGGCGGCAAGGATTCCATGTCCGGCACCTTTGAAGAAATCTCGGTGCCACCAACCTTGGTAGCCTTCGCCATCACCAGCTGCAAGGCCGGCGCGCTGTGCAGCCCCGAGCTCAAGCATCCCGGCAGCCGTCTCCTCCTGCTCACCGCGCCACGTGACAAGCAGGAAATGCCCGATTTCGCCCAACTGCGCCAGAACTACGCCAATCTCCATCGCTGGATCAGCACCGAGCGGATTGTCGCCGCCACCCACACGGTCGGCCATGGCGGTGTCGCCGCCGCACTCGCCAAAATGTGCTTCGGCAACTGGCTGGGCGTAACCCTTGACAAAGGTTGGGATGCCGGCAATCTCTTTTCGCCGGACTACGGTGCAATCATCATCGAAACCGTTCCCGGCTGGGCCGAGACGCTGCCCGGCACCATGCCTTTGGGCTGGACCAGCGCTGAACCCGTCATTCGCGCCGGCAACGTCAGCATCAGTCTTGCTGACGCAGCGGCCGCTTGGCAGGAACCGCTCGAAAAAATCTTCCCCACCCGCGCCGATCAGGCGCCGGCGCCACCGCCATGGCAGCCCTACAGCAAGGGGCCGCGTTGCCGGAAAACCAGCAAAATCGCCAAGCCGCGCGTCTTCATCCCGCTCTTCCCTGGCACCAACTGCGAATACGACACCCAGCGGGCCTTTGAGCGCGCCGGCGCCGTCGTTGAAAGCCTGGTCCTGCGCAACCGCAGTATCGCCGAAATCGAGGAAAGCGTCCAGGCCATCAGCAAGGGCATCGCCAACGCTCAGATCATCGCCTTCGCCGGCGGTCTCTCCGGCGGCGGTGAGCCGGATGGCTGCGGCAAATTCATTGCCACGACCTTCCGCAATCCCCGTATCGCCGCCACCACCGAAAAGCTGTTGCGTGAACGCGATGGCCTCATCCTCGGCATCGGCGACGGCTTCCAGGCCTTGCTCAAGCTCGGGCTCGTTCCCTACGGCGAAATCCGCCCGCGCCTGGCCAGTGACGCCCCGACCCTCGCCCTCAATAGCATCGGTCGCCACACCGCCACCACCATCAGGACCGTCGTATCCTCCAATCTCTCGCCGTGGCTCATGCACAGCGCCCCCGGCGAAGTCCACGAAATGGCCATCTCACACGGCGAAGGCCGCTTCGTCGCCAGCGAGCAGCAAATCAAAAATCTCCTCGACAATGGTCAGATCGTCTGCCAATACGCCGACCTCAACGGCAAGCCCTGCGCCGACATGCCTTGGAATCCCAACGGTTCCATGGCCGCCGTCGAAGGGCTCTGCTCGCCCGATGGTCGCGTCCTCGGCAAAATGGGGCACAGCGAACGCCATGTGGATACGCACATCGGCATCAACATCCCCGGCCAACGCGCTCAAGGACTCTTCCAGGCCGGTGTTGATTACTTCGCATAAGCAAAAGGCAACCGAGCAAAACGGTCAGTAATCAAGTCCGCCTGCGAGACAACAAAAAGCCCGGGCGCAATGCCCGGGCTTTTTGTAAGCGGTCACTCTTTGATAAAGTGGACAGAGTGATCATTGTGGACAAGCAGCCGTTTCCTGTCCGTTTTACAGAATCAAGCGTGCCTGTTTTCCAGCCGTGCTACGGGCTTGCAGCCCGCAGCGGAACATGATCCTGCAAACACCACCAAGCGGCCGGCATCTCTGGCCGCGAAGCGGCGGAAGCGCTGAAAGCGCAAAACATACCAGCCCAGGGCAAGCAGCGCTGAAAGCGCGCGCCGCCCTGGGTAAGCGCCCCATAAAATTGCACGCTGTAAGCGTGCGACATAGCAGACACGAAAGATGGGGGCCATTGCAAGGCAACAGAAAACGTCCAATTATCAACGGGGTGACCGGTTACGCCTTTTTGTTACCTCGCATCGTACACACCGCACCTGGTGCTTACTGCGCCGGAATCCCCACCGGCACGGCGGCATCATTTTCAGGTGCGGGCTTAAAGACCTCGGCAAAGATGCTGATATCTTCCTGAGTCACACTGGCCTTGAAGCTGGCGGCATTGTCCTTCTGTTCGGTTTTCATGCTTTCAAGCAGAGGCGTCATCTTGCCGATCTTCTGCATCAGCATCATCTTCAGCGACGGCAGCACCATGCTGTCCATCAGCATGCTTTTGACCAGCGTCGCATCCTCGGCAGTAGCCATCAGCACCGAGAAAGCAAAGTCAATCTTGTCGCCGGATTTGACCGTAAAGACCGTCCCCTTCATCTTGGCAAAGCCGGCCATGATATTGCCCATGGCGGGATTCGCCGCCTGCTGCTGTTGCGCGAACTCGGCAATCTTGCCGCGCATCGGCTCGGTCGGTGCAAAGAGGAAGAAACTGTCACAATCTTTGCAGCCCTGCTGCATTTCGGCGAGGCCCTCGGCGTACTCCGCCGCCTTGCCGGCGGCAAGGCGCTCCAATGCGCTCTTCACGGCCACCTCGCCGCCGAAGAACAACACGCGGCCCTCGCAGAGCATGGCCACGAACAACTGCGTGAACAATGCGTCCGCCGGCGCATCGGGATTGAAGACCGACACGACGGGCACACCCTGAATTTCAATCTCATCAATGATGCTCTCCACGCCACCGAGAACGCTGTTTTCCTCCAAGGCTGTCCGCAGTTTCTTTTTCTCGATCGGTTGCCGGAATTCGCTGGCGAAAACCATATCCATCTGCTGCATATTCATCTGCTGGCCAAACATCCACTGGGCGAGATTGATTGACACGAAATTCCGCAGGATGTCTTCGCGTTTCACGCCAAGGTCCTTGGCCATGCTTTCAGCAAAGGCCGCCAAATCATTCCATTTACCCAGCTGATCGGGCATGCCACCCTGTTGAACCACATTGACCTGATCCCGAAATTGCTCAAACTGCCCCGCCAAGGGCGATTTCGCCGCCTTCTCCAAGTCGGAAAAGAAAACAACACTGGCATTGGGCACCAACGCCGCCTTGAGGGCTTCAGCAGGCGTACTCGCCGTCACCGGCAAGCCAAACAGAACGCAAAGGCCGATCAACAGAACATAGCTAGTCATTTTCATTACCGCATTTCCTTTTCTTGGAGGGCATCCCAACACACAAAAGCCGCCGGCCGGCAACACCGCGTCATCAGTACATCAGCGACATTCGCGGCTTCAAGTCTTGCGTGGCGCCACACCCTTTGCCGGCATGGCCGAACGAGTTGAAAACATAACCTTCCCGCTCCTCGCGTGCAACGACCCACAACACCTATAGGATGTTTTTCTGTAAGCGGCCAGCGATTGATAACAGACATTTTTTATCCGCAGATGTCGCAGATTTGCGCAGATTTTTTTGAGGGTAGGCTGCTTGCTGTAGGAAGGCCGGTGTGTTTGCGTTTTCCTGTCGCCTCTTTGGTTTTCAGCGCCGAAAGCGCGAAACATACCCAGCCCAGGGCGTCCCACCCGAAATTGCACGCTGTAAGCGTGCGACATAGTAAATACGAAAGATGCTTTCCATCGCAAGGCAACAGAAAACGCCTGTTATCAATGAGTGAGCGGTTACGTTTTTCTGTAAGCGGCCGCTCGTTGATAATCGTTGTTCCCGCAAGTTGCTATGGACAGTATGGACAATATGGACAGTATGGACGGCGGGCGGGCAGGTGTTGTCGTCCATCGTGTCCAT
>JAAZKQ010000311.1 GCA_012799755.1 Lentisphaerota bacterium
ATGAGTAACCCCAGGTGGAGCGAAGCGGAACCTGGGGCAAGGCATCCCCCGAAATCAGAGCCTTGGAAAGGCGACACATGAATCAGTGTCAGCCATGCGGCCCAAAAACAAAGAAAGGCATTGGCTTATGCGTCTTCATCTACCACCGTATATCACGTTGCGATAGTGTCGCCCCCCCCGGGGCTCAGGTTTGTGGGGCGGCGCCACCCCAGGTTTCGCAGTGCTCCGCACTGCTCCACCAGGGGTTACTCATGGTATTGCCTCTCCGAGGCAAATCGAAGAGCAAAACCCAGGCGTGAATGACAATGTGAAAAGTGTACAAAAATGGTATTTGCCCGGCCCCGGACGCGGATACCTTAGAAGAACAGGTACTTGTCCACAATGTCCACAATGTCCACTTTATCAACGGATGACCGGTTACCAAGGCGAGGCAAGCCACGGGAAAAACGATATGGCATTTATCAAAAAGGCCATTACACTTAAGTCCAGCCCCTGGTTACGCTAAATAAAGCGGTCCAGAAATGACAGAGGAAGGAGTTGTCCATGCCCTATCGTTACCCTGACGTACACAAAGAGATTTGTTTGACTTGTCATTACTTCGACAGTCCTCGCCGTATTGTCATTATGGGCGGCAAAGTATTTATCGAGCATGATGAAATACAGGGGATCTGCAAGCTTAGACGCGACGACAAGGGCCGGCCCTTTCCTTGCAGCTGGGGCTTTCAACCAAGAACGAAAGTAATGGGATGTCGTTACAAGCGTTGGCTGGAACTTCCCTGACTGCCGCTACCGGTCCAGCTGCACCGCGGGCGCCGGGCCACGCCCCAAGCGAAATTGTCTCTTGCAGCTGATGAACACCAGCAAGCCTCGGTTGCGGCGACAAAGACGGGCAGGGATGGGATTATTGCAGCAGCTCGTTGATCTGTCCGAAATAGCCGGCGTAAAAACTGATGATGCGATAGGCGATATAGAGGACCAGGCAGCCGTAAAACACTTTCGGCGCCATGAGCGCGGCGATTTCGAGTTGGCGTTCACCATCGTTGGCGCAGAAAGTGGCAATGCGCGCGGCGCTGGCGTCAAGGGTGCCGCTGACTTCACCGCTATCAAGCAGCGCCGGGATGCTTGAGCGCCGTTCCCGACCGCTGCTGCTCTGGTGGTAGGCGACGGCGAAGGACTCGCCGTGCCGATCAATGCGTTCGGCAATACGCAGGAAGCGCAGCTTGTAGGCCTCGTTGCTGCAACTGGCCGCCGCCAGTTTGATGGCACTGACCATGCCGATGCCGGCATTCAGACAGAGCGACAAGGCACGGAAAAAACTGGCATTTTCCAGGTTGAATTGCACAGCGCCCAGCACCGGCACGGCATTCAGCAGGGCTCCGATCAGGCGACTGCGAAGCAGCCCCGGCGCCAAGGCCCGCAGCACAATAAAGATCGTCCAAGGCACGGCATACCACATGATCAGTCGAAAGACGATCTGCGACCCGCACAGTTGACCGGTAGCGACATCCACCACGCAGAGGATGGGACCGGCAATGTGGTACATCAGCAGCGGATACATCGCCCCGCTGATGACTTTCTGGCGCAGGCGTTGCCGCAGCGCAAACCAGTCGCTCAACGAGCGAAAACAACGCTCCAACTGCCCGCTATGCTCACCAGCGGCAGTGACATTGCACTCGAAGCTGCTGAAACAACTCATGCCGCGCATAGCGTCAGTCAGCCTTGCGCCGCCCTGCAAACTTTCCCGCAACTGCCGGGCTACGCGATTGAAGCGACCGGGAAAACGCTGTTCCAAGGCGCGCAAAATGGGCAGCCCCGCACCAAGCAAGGTGGCGAGGGTGTCATAAAACTGGCTGCGGTTACCTAATGCGCTCATGGCCAACCATCCTTGAGTTGCGTTACGACGCCGCGCGACCAGGCGCAGAAAGAATGTGCGCTCGCGTCAGACCTTGGTCAGCACGGCCTGGCGGTAGAGCAAGGTCATAAAGCGCGTATCAAGCGTGTGTCCGGCCTTGTAGGAGACGATCTTGCCGCAGAGCCGGCCACTGTCCACCAGCGACAATGCCGCAATGAGGTCCAAGCAGGCGCGATGCCAGACGGCTTCCAACGACTTGCCGTCATGCAATAGCCTGGGGGGGTTGACGTAGGCGCGCTTGCCTGCAACCAAAATGTTGTCTTTCGTGTAGCCCAAGTTGCGCGTGTCGGCAAAAAGCTTGCCGATGGTCTTCGTGTAGAACATCATCGCCTGGGAACAGTTGGTGCGCGCATGGGCGCCATGCACAAAAGCGTCGTCCCAGACATCAAAGACAATGCGCTGCTTGCCAATGGCCGTCGGAAAATCAATGGATACATCCAGGGTCAGCTTGTGATCGCCGGCCGCAGCGGGGTAAAAGGTCAGAAAACCGCCATTGGGCCCGACGATGGTCACCGGCTCCTTGACGGTCAAAAAGGTCACCGGCCGCTCCTTGTTCACAACGATGCCGACCTTGCGGATGCCCTCAACGATCGGCATGCTGCCGAGATCGAAGAGCGGCGGGTCACCGCTGTCCATGCTGATGCGCACATTGTCCAGACCCAACCCCAGGCGATGGGCGACGATATGTTCGGTCATGCGCACGTAATTGTGGGGATTGCCGCTGCGCAGCACGATATTGCGTTGCGCGGTCCAAACATTGCGAATTGAGACGCGGATCGGCAGCTGCTCATAGAGGTCCAGCCGGTCGAGCCACCAGCCGCGACGAATGCTGGGCTCAAAAAACAGCGTGCTGCTGATGCCCTTGCGATAAGTCGCCGGCCCCGTCGCATGAAAGCGCCCACCCAAGGTCGTCTCGTAGGGCTGCGGCTGCCAGCCGTCGGGCGCCATGAAACTCATGTCAATCGGGATGGCCGCCTGGGCCTCCTGGCTCAAGCGCAAGAGATATTCGTCCCCGGCCAGTATCCTGCTGTCGTCCATGCCGTCCTTTCGCAATATCGCTCCGGTTCCGCAAAAACACGGGGCGGCCCTCGTCCGCCCCGCATCCCATTCAGCTTTGCTTGCCTGTCATCAATCTATGGTGACTTCCTTGCCGGCGGCAGCCGAGCGGTAGATACCGTCAATCATCTTCTGCACCGCCATGCCGGATTCGCCCGGAGCGCGCAATGGCGAGCCGGTGAGGCAGCCGTTGGCAAAGTTCTTCAACTTGGCCACGAACAGCGAGTTGAACTGCGTGTTGGGCAAGTACGCCGCCTTGGAGTTGATCATCGTGCCGGCGTGATCCGTGAAGATGGTCGAGGTCTCCCAGTTGAAACCGCCCCTGGTGCCCATGATCTCGAAATTCCACACGTCTTTTTCGATATGGGCGCTGAAGGACGCCTCGACCTGCATCAAGGCGCCGGAGTCAAAACGGATCTGGCCGACGGCCAAGTCTTCAACCGTGAAGGTCTTCCAATCCCAGTTCGGCCACGGGCTGACCACTTCCGAGGGCTTGTCGCCAATGTAGGTCCAGCAGTTGCCGGATGCCGACACCGGCTTGGGCTCGCCCATGCAGTAGTGAGCGGATTCCATCACATGCACGCTGATGTCAATCATCGGCCCGCCACCCTGGAGTTCCCGCTGGCCGAAGACGCCCCAGTTCGGGATGCCGCGGCGACGCATCGCGTGGCACTTCACAACGAGAATGTCGCCGATGTCGCCGGCGGCCATCGCGCGCTTGAACATCTCGCAGGACGGATGATAGCGGAACTGAAAACCGACGGCGAGCAACTTGCCATTCTTCCTGGCGGTGTCAACCATCTGCTGGCACTCGGCCGGCGTCATGGCCATGGGCTTTTCCGTGATGACGTGGCAGCCGGCGTTCAAGGCATCCACGGTGGCGGGCATGTGCACGCCATTCGGGGTGCAGACGTCAACCACATCCGGCTTGACCTCGGCCAGCATGTCATCCCACTTCTCGTAGGTGGCCTGGATGCCGTACTTCTCATTCATCAGCTTCAGACGCTCGGGCTTGATGTCGCAACCGGCGACAACTTCGATCTCCGGGATCTGCTTGATGGCTTCAAGATGCGTCGTGCTGATGCCACCGCAGCCCACAATTGCCCAGCGCAACTTCTTGCTGGCTTCCTGCTTCTTTTCCGTCGCAAACGATTCCGTGCCTACTGCATTGTTGGACATGCCGTTCTCCTTTGGATGTTGTATTTCGCCGAAACTGCGCAACTCGCGCCCTCAGCATGAATAGTTCAGAATATAACCCGCAGATGCCGTAGCGGCAGGTACAACCCCGAAAAAAGACCAGGATGTTGAACTGATCA
>JAAZKQ010000312.1 GCA_012799755.1 Lentisphaerota bacterium
GCGCCTTCAGCGCTTCTGCCGCTTCGCGGCGATGAAATACCGCGAAGGCAAAAGGGTGTTTTGCTGAGGCACAAAGCGCTATGAAAAATAGTTAAATGAAGAGCATTGGACCGATCCGCCTGATCCGTCCGCCCGATCCGCCCGATCAGACCAATCAAGAACAAGCTCATTATGAGTTCCATCAAAGCAGAATACACCCAGGGTCCCGTTGCCTCGACCATGCTGAAGACGGCCTGTGCCATGCTGGCCGGAACCATGGCTATGACCGGCTACAACCTCGCCGACACCTTTTTCGTCGGTCGTCTCGGTGGCGAAGCACCCCTGGCGGCAATGGGTTTCACCTTTCCCGTCGTCATGTTCGTCAGCTGCATTTTCAACGGCATAGGCTCCGGCATCATGGCTAACATGGCCCATGCGCTCGGTCGCAACGACGAGAAGCAGGCCGCGTTGTTGGTGGCTTCCGGCATGATCCTGGTGAGCATCATCGCCATCCTGCTGGCGGCCATCGGCATCGCCAGTGCCAACTGGCTCTTTGCCGCCCTCGGCGCCGAGGGCGAGACGCTCGTCCAAGTCCGTCGTTACATGGATGTGTGGTATTTTGGCTGCTTCACCGCCGGCCTGAGCATGGAAGGCCACAAGGCGCTCATCGCCGCCGGCAGACCCAAAAGCGCCAGCGGCATGACCATCCTCGGCATGCTCATCAACGTCGGTCTTGACCCCCTGTTCATTTTTGGCTATGGGCCCATACCCGGCATGGGCATCCGCGGTGCGGCGATAGCCACCGTCTTATCGCAGATGGTCACAGCCGTGGTCATCATCTTTATCCTCCGTCGAGCCGACCTGCTGCATTTCCGCCGCATTCCTCTGCCGAGGCTGCTCAAGACTTGGCGAGCCATCATTCGCTATGCCATCCCGGCTACTCTCGGCCTGCTGCTCTTCCCCATCGGCAACGCCATCACCACACGTATCACCGCAACCTTCGGCGATGCCGCCGTCGCGGCGGTATCCGCCGCCAGCCGTCTGGAATCGGTCGCCTTCGTCTTTCCCATGTCCGTCGGTATCACCCTCATGCCCATGATCGCCCAAAACTACGGCGCAAAACTCTACAGCCGCGTGCGCCTGTGTCTCCGCTTCGCCATCGGCATCGCGGCATTCTTCCTCATTATCATGGGCGCCGTCTTCATCATCTTCGCGCCGCACATCGTTGTCTATTTCACCCCTGAGCAGTCCGTACGGGAAATCATGATCACTTACCTGCGCATTATCCCATACGGTCTATTCATGGTCGAGATTTTCCGCTTCTCATGCTTCGCCTTCACCGGCTGCGGCCGTCCCAACTTTGATGCCTTGTTCAAGGTCATCCGCGTCGTCGGCTTGCACGTCCCGCTATCGCTGCTGGCCATGGCCCTCAACAGCCTCCCCGGACTCTTCTTCGCGCGCTTGGCCAGCGACGTCATCTCCGGCGCCATCGCGCTCATCCTCGCCTGGCGTCTTGTCCATAGCCTGCCGGCCGATGGCGAGTAACTGGTCACCGATTGATAATTGGCTGTTTTCTGTTGCCTTGCGATGAAAACCATCTTTCGTGTCTACTATGTCGCACGCTTACAGCGTGCAATTTTTGGGGGACGCCTACCCAGGGCGGCGCGCGCTTTCAGCGCGGCTTGCCCTGGGCTGGTATGTCTTGCGCCTTCAGCGCTTCCGCCGCTTCGCGGCAAGGTGCCAAGCACGCTTGGTACAGCTTGCCGGAATTGCGAATACCAACGAGCGCCGCTTACGATGGCGAAGACAGCAGCAGCCCCGCGTAATCTGGAGCACCCGGCATGAATACGAATACCAGGCTCTTCACCACCATACCCTCTCCCATCGGCACCTTGACCATCGTCGCCAACAATGACGCCATCTGCGAACTCAGTCTGCCCGGCGATGAGTTTGACCCGGACAGCCTTGGTCTGCGTGACGAGCGCCACCCCCTGCTGCGTCAGGCATACACAGAGCTCCACGAGTATTTCGCCGGCAAGCGCCGTCTCTTCACCCTGCCCCTGGCGCCTGCCGGCACGCCCTTCCAGCAGGCCGTGTGGACAGCCATGCGCGCAATCCCCTACGGCGAAACCCGCAGCTACGGCAGGCTGGCCACTGTCCTCGGCAAGCCGGGCGCGACGCGCGCCGTCGGCCAGGCCTGTAATCGCAATCCCATCGCCATCATCATTCCCTGCCACCGCGTGGTCGCCGCCCACGGCGCCCCCGGCGGCTTCCGCGCCGGCCTGGCCATCAAACAACAACTCCTCGACCTGGAAGCCGCCAATAGCAACCGCGTTTGAAGGGTACCTCCCCGAGCTCTGGCGAGTGGACAAATGCTACACAAATGGCATAGAAAAGTTCAGCCCATCCTCTCTGCAACAGACGCTCAGCGCCTTGCGGTAGTCGCGCAGCGATGGCCGC
>JAAZKQ010000313.1 GCA_012799755.1 Lentisphaerota bacterium
CGCGTTCCGCGCCCAAATCCAACTCAATGAATTTCTCGCCGTCATAGGTCGTGATCCACGACGTGCCGATGCCGCCGTCAATGACGTGTTCCACGCGGTACTGTGGAAAATCCGGGTTGCTGCCGCTGGAGTCGGCGATGGTCGCCGTCCGCGCGTAGTCAAGCAAGCCCTCCGGCAGGGCGGCGCCGCTGGTGATGGCCGGGTATTCGGCGTCGTCGGCGAGTTTGGGAAAGACGCGCAGGGCGCGCAGATGGAAGCGAGTCGGGTGGCGTGAAGAAAAACGGACCTTGCTGGCGCGCAGAGGCTGGTCAAGCAGTATTTCGTGTGCGGCCGGGTTGCTTTTCGCGTCCTCGTCGGCCTTCGGCGGCGTCAGGCAGACACTTTTTGGCCAAGCGTTGTGCTGGCGCTTGCCGGCGTCATTCGTCCAGATATCGCTCCAGTTGTGGATATTGATGTTGATTTCGTCGGGATAATGGCCCTCATTGATATCAATCTCGAAGTGCTTGTAGCCTTCGGGGAGCTTGGCGCCGCCGTGTATTGTGGTCAGCCAGAAGGAATTGTTGGTGCCGGTGGCGGCGGCGTAACGGTAGCGACATTCGAAATAGCCGTATTTGAAACGGCGCTTGGTCCAGATGCTGGCGCTGGTCCAGTCCTGACCGCCGCGCTGTTCCTTGCGGTTGATCAGCTTGAGAATGCCGTCATCCACGCGGGCGTTTTCGCGCCAGCGGCTGCAGAGGATGTGGCCGTTTGGGCCGTTCTGGGAAATCCAGTTTTGCTCGAGTTGGGCATCTGGATAGTCAAAATTGTCTTCAAAGACCAGTTGCCAATTCTTGTCGGCGGGCGGTTCGGCGAGCGCGGCGCAGAGCGCTGACAGCAACAGAGTTACACTCAGACGATTCATGGCAGGACCTCCGTTTTGGGCGGGTTGGTTGCGGTGGCGGTCTGATCTCGGCGCAGTTCGTCGTAGATCAGCCTTGGTTTATCGGTCACGATACCATCAACGCCTTGTTGCCAGGCGCGCTTGGCGGTGGCAGGATTGTTGATGGTCCAGTTATAGACCACGAAGCCATGGAGCCGCGCTTGGCGACTGGAGAGCTTCTGTGGGTGGCTGTGCTGAATGGAAATGCCGTTGGCGCCGGCGCTGCGCAAATCGGTGAGCTGTTGATCAGTGAAGCTGCGGCTGCCGCAGATGACCACGATCTGACTGCGTGGCAGTGCCTCGCGAATACTGCTGATGAGTTTGGTACTGCCACCGCAGCCGACAATGCTGCGCTCGCTGAAATTATGGCGCTTGAGTATTTCGGCCATGGCCGGCACCGCCCGTGACTCCTTCAGATCAATATGCAGAAATGGGCTGCGCTCTTTCAGGGCGAGCACGGCTTCTTCGAGGGTGCAGATGCCTGCCTGCTTGCCTGTTCGCGTATGGGTGACAGTGAGTTTTTTGAGCTCATCAATCGTCAAATCAGAGGCTCGGCCCTTGCCATCGGTCACGCGGTCGAGGGTGTCATCGTGAAAGAGATAGGGCACGCCGTCTTTGCTGCAACGCAGATCAACTTCCACGGCGTCGGCGCCTTGTTCGGCCGCACTGATGATCGCGTCAAGCGTATTCTCGGGATATTCTGCGGAATCGCCGCGATGGGCAATGACCAGCGGGTAGCCCGTCAGCGCTTCGCGAATCAGGTTTTGCTCCTCTTCAGTCAGTGGCGGCAGCGACTCAATCCGTATGGATGACAGCGCCACCTTCACGCCGCTGAGAAACAAGCCCGGGCGGCCGGACACCTGGGCTTGCTCCGGCACGAGACTCTCCAGAACCAACCGGCCATCAATGAAGCAACGCGCCAGGGGGCCGACCAACTCCAGGCGCAACAATCGCGGCGCCTCGGCGGCTTGTTGGTCGCGAAAACTGCGGGTAATGAGGACATTCCACACATTGTCACTGCTTTCCCACTTGCCGCGGCAGGCAATTTCCAGGCCGTTGGAGGTATTTCTGGCAAAGCGGTTGGTGAAAGTTGTGAAAAAGCCGCTTTTCTCTTGATATCGGCCGATGACGCCGACCCAGCGGGACGGATTGCGCGCCGACAGGATGGCTACGCGCGCTTCGACAGCAAGGTCCCGGCCCTCGGCGGGCGCCAGCAGGCAAGCCTCACCGCTGCCCTCGCCATAGAGCATGCCATCTTGCAGCGTCCATTTGCCGCTGCGCACGGTCCAGCCGTCGGGCAAGGCCGTGCTGTCGGCGCAGTTCCAGGCGATCTGCTCGGTGCCTGGGCGCTGTGTTGGCGCCAGTATCTGGGCGCCGACCGTCAGGACGGCCAGCGACGCGATCAGCAAAATGGCTTTCGGCATCTTCATTCGTTTCCTTCCTCTTTGGCGGCTGCGCAATGCCTCATTGTCCGAGGCTGTAGAGCCCGTGCCGGCTGAGGTCCTTGCTGAAGCCGATACCGCTGTGCAATTCGAGCCAGCCCTTGCGCCCTTGTCCGTCATTGTCATTGACTAGCAGGGAAAAACGCAGCTTGGCGCCGGCCGCGGCCTTCAGCGTCGGCAGCGCGTGCCAGGGAACGCGGAGTTCATAGAGCCAACGGTTTTCGCCGGTGCTTGCGCAGGATACGGCGACATCCGTGCCCTTGAGGCCCGTGCCGGCCGCGTTGGTGATGACGCACTGCGCGCTATCGCCGATTTTCGCCACCGTCAATTCCACAAAATTGCCTGCGCCGTCGGCGCTCAGGCCGACCTGCACGCTGTCGCCATTCCATAGGGCGCCGCCATGGCTGTAGGGTTGGAAGAAATGGTCGTCACGCACCATCACGGCAATGCAGAGTCCGCGCTCATGCCAGCCCAGCCGCGCCGTCGCCTGCAAATCGGCATCGTCGGTGAAGGAGAAACCGTCCAGAGCGATCAATCGCCGTTGGTCAGCGCCCTTGTCTTGCAGCACCGGCAGGGCCGCTTGCCACTGCGACCAATCGCCGCTGAGCGTTGGCAGCGCAACCAAGCGCGGGATGACGCCGAGATAGGCCGTGTGCGTCGTCCGCCGCTGCCAGCCGCTGTCCAGTGCGACATGGACTGCGACCTCCGCCTCCGTCGGCGGGGCCGCAGCGTCAGCGCCATGTCCCGCTCGCAGCCAGAGCGTTGTCCGCTCGCCGGGCGACAGCGGCGGCGCTTCGTCGCCGAGGACAAAGCCTGGCGCGCTGGCCTTGATGCGTGGCCGCTGCGCAGTATTGCCGCGATGGTAGATACTCAGCGCTATGGCCGGGCGGCCATCATGCAGGACGATATTGCCGACGCTGGCTTGCAGCGGCTCGCGAAGCGTGAACTCAAGACTGCGGTTGGTTGTGACGCCGCCGGCCTCGACGCTGACGCGGAGGCGCAGGCGGCGGTCGCAATGGGCCTGCCACTGCTGATCCGCCAGTGACAGCACGATGGCCGGCAGACTGAAAGGCTCGTCGTTCTGGACGCGTCCTGACAGCTTGTGATCCTGCGCGCCGGCGGCCAATTCCTTGCCGCTGGCGGCGTCCAGCAGTGCCCAGCGGCATTGCGCTTGCCGCAGGGCGCGGCCGCTCCTGTTGATTAGCGACGGCGTGACGGTGATGCTGTCGCCCAGGGCGAGGTCGGCGCCGGCGGGGTCTCTCGTCAGCTCCATGACGAGCTTGCGGGCCATTTTGTTTATATCCAGGCCCCTGATGTACACGGGCGTTTCGGTCAGGGTGATGGCCAGATCGCCATCCTGTGTCTGTATTGGCAGGTCGTTGCCTTGCAGATCGAAGATGCGCAGCCGGCGGAATGCCGCCTTGGGCAGAACCATGTCCATACTGCCCTCAATGGCGTAGGCGGCCACGATGGGTGTGCCATCGGCGTCGAAGTGATAAAGGCGATAGCGCTGCGCTTCGTCTGCCAGATCGTCCAAGTATTCCGCCTGGCCGAGTAGTCGCGTCAGGAAGGCAATGGCGGTGATGGAGGGCTTGGGCGTGTAATCTTCATGGACCAGTCCGAAGTTATGCTCGGTGTAGCTGCGGTTTGGGCCGTCGTTCTTGAAATCGTACTGCAGGGCGTAGTCGGCGCCGGCCGCGCGTGAACTCAGGTACATGCGAATGAGGTACTGCGCCTGATGCTGGTAACTCGAACGAGGGTAGCCGCCGGCGATGGCCAGGTACTCCATGTCGCCCTCATAGGTGGTCCAGCCCACCTCGGTGATGACTACGCGTTCAGGGCCGCCGTGCTTGCGGCTGAGCTCGCGCAACTCTTTGCCTCCGTCTTTCAGGAACATCTCCCGCTCCGGTCGCGGCTGTCCATGGCAATAGGGATGAATGGACAACACATTGCCGGCCGGGCCAATGCCCTCCTCAATCATCTGCTTGAGGGTCGGCCAGTAGTCCTCGGCGCACACGGCAATGCTCGCTTCTGGCTGGACTTTGCGAATGGCCGCGCCGGCCGCCAGACTCAATTCGACAAATTTGCCGATCCAGGGCGCGTCGCCATGGCGTTGGCCGCCGTACTGTTTGCGGAAAGCGAAATTAGCCGGTTCGTTCCAGATTTCGAAGGTGTCCACCCGACCGCGAAAATAGTCGGCCATGAAGGCCGCCCAGGCCGCGTAGGCCGTCGGGTCCAGCGGGTTGTCATACACGGGATTGCCATAGGTCAAGAGCAGGTTAAGCCGCACGCCGCGCTCGTTCAGGCGATTGACAAAATCATCCATGCGCTGGCTGACTACGTACTTGCCGCGTTCTTTCTCAATGCCTCGCCAGCCAAATTCCTCGCGCACGACGCCGATGCCCACCGCGTTGAAGATGTCAATGAAGCGCAGGTCGCCATGTCCCCAGCCATGTGGGCCATGTACGCCGGTTCCCAGCCAGGAGCAGGGCGGCGGATTGGCGGAACTCAGGCGGCCAAACCAGCTTGTTTGTTCCAAGCGGTCCTCGGGATCGGCGTCGTTGCTCAGCGTCAGCTGCACTGCGAGGGCTCCGAAAGTATTGTCCAGTTCGGCGGGCGTGAAGTGCATCTCGCGGGTTTCGCCGACGCCGATGGCCTCCACGCTGTCCCGGCGGAGCAGCTCGCGGCCCTGCCAGTCCTTTACCGCCACGCTCAGGCGGTATCGCCCCGTGTCGTTGGGCAGGCGGCTCTCAAGGTGACAACGCAGCGACGGCACTTCGTCGGGATAGAAGAGGGCTCCGAAGCGTGTTGATTCGCAACGCAGGCGCAGGGAGGGCATTTGCGCCACCGGTGCGCTGGTGAGCACGCGCAGGTCGGCCAGATCCACGTGGCCAATGGGCGCTTGTTTATTGCGCTGGACGCCAATCTGCAAGGCCCGTACCGGCCAGTGAATCCGCTTATCGTCTTCAGGCCCATGCCAGGCCGAGGCAAATTTTTCGATTTCGAAGCTCAGGGTCGTCCAAGTGTCAGCTTCCTTGACGCTTTGCCAGCGGATGTGCTCTTGCTTGCTGTCATCAGTCGTCTTCAGATGGATGTGCGTGCCCGGCGCTGAACAGCGTATTTGGAAAGTCGCGATCCGGCAGCCCGCCGGGAGAATCTCCGGCAGAACGACGCCCACGTAGTTGCCTTGGCTGAGATTGTAGCTGAGGCGGCCGTGCCACGCGGCGTCTTCGCTGTCCCGATGACGCATGTAACTGCCCTCGGCGCCTGGGAACTCTCTTCCGAGATTGACGTTTACCGTCTCGCCTTGAAAACGATGGATGATCAGCTCGCGCTCAGAGCCCAATGCCGACGTTGCCAATGCCAATGTCAACGCGCATGACGCCATGGATAGTCTCGCCATCTTCGTCGCTCCTCGTTTCATAGTGAATAAGGCTTGGCCGAAAGGCATAATGTACGCCTTCTTCCGCAAAACAACACGGGTGCGGTCGCGGCATTGTCATGGGGGGTAAGCGGTCAGCGATTGATAACAGACATTTCCTGTCGCCTCTTTGGCTTTCAGCGCCGAAGGCGCGGCCTAAGATAGCCCTGGGCAAGCGCCCGCAGGGCGCGTCGCCCTGGGTAAGGCCCACACCCGAAAAGAGCCCTGTAAGGGCGACCTAAAAACCATCATAACAGGGCGCAAGATGTAAAATGGGGAAGACCCCGCGTGGGTTCCATTGCTCCTTCGGCCGCAGTCAGCTTTGCCGACTGCGGCCGAAGGAGCCGAGGAACACGAACATAAACGACGCTCCACCCAGGGCGACGCTCCGCCTTCGGCGTCGCTTTGCCCTGGGCTATCATAGCTCGCGCTTTCAGCGCTCAAATGCCAGGGAGAAGATGTTTTGGCGGCAGGACGGTCATTCTGACTGCCCTGTCGCAAGCCATCATCCTGTTGGCATTTGAGTGCTTTGGCCCTGAAATCTCAAAGACGCCTTGCCGCCCTCAGTGATGCGTGCATCGCTTGCGGTTGGTTGCTGTTGAGCGCACTATTTAGGTGCCAAAAGCGCGACCTGCGGCGACGCTTCCAGGAGTCCCCTCCTGCGCGTGAGACAAGCAATCTGCGGGAATCTGCCCCAATCGGCGAAAAAACCGGCGGCGTGGCTC
>JAAZKQ010000314.1 GCA_012799755.1 Lentisphaerota bacterium
ACGAGCCCATCAAGGGCGCCTGCCGCACCCCGGCGTCCTGGCAGCTTCTCTACCTGGATGCCAACGACGGCCAGTGGCGCCCCGTTGTCACCAGCGAGCCCTTCACCGTCCACAAAGATCGCTTCAATGCCCTCAGCTTCGCCGCCATCACGACCCGAGCTCTACGCATTGAGGTACAGTTGCAGGAACGCTACTCCTCCGGCGTCCTCGAATGGCAAGTGGCAGGCCCCGGCGAAAACTATCCCGACCTCAAGAAAATTGATCTCAGCGCCACCGCCGTTGACGATCCCCGGGCCGGCCGTCGCTGGACGGCGTCCTACACGACACTGACCCGCAAAGGCCGCAGCAGCAAGCTCGTGAACTGGATTTCCTCCCAGTCCGCACCGCCCATGCTGCCGCCGCGTTCCGGCGGCGCCTGCCAGAGCAGTCTGCTGACGCTGCTGCGCAACGGCCACCGCGGCATCAAGCTCTCAACACGCGAACTCGAGATGATTGCAATGTGGATTGACCTGGCCGTGCCCTTCTGTGGCGACTATCGCGAAGCCAATCTCTGGAACGACCAGGAAATGGCCAAATACGACCACTACGAGCGCAAACGCCAGCGTCTTGAAGCCCTTGAACGTGCCCACCTCGAAGCGTTCATCCGCTCGCAAACGGGCGCGCCCTACCGCCTGCCCACCGGCTACAGCAACCTCGCTGTCAACCCTTATGCGAAAGCCGACCCCAAGTCCTTCCCCCAAGCCAGCAGCAACAGCTGTTGCCGCAATGACGACGCCTTCCATCCCGCCAATGTCATTGACGGTCGCTGCGAAAACAAAGGCCACGGCCCCGCCTTTCCGTCCTGGGGCCCCGAACAAATCGCCGATCCCTGGCTCAAAATTGACTTCGGCGAAGAGGTCGAAATTGACTGTGTTGATATCTGGCTCCGCGCCGACTTCCCTCACGACGACGTATGGACCGCAGCCGTTATCGAATACTCCGATGGCTCGACCCTGCCCATTCAATTCAGCAAAAGCGCCGACCGTCAGTCATTTCCCTTCCCGGCACGGCGTGTAACTTGGTTCCGTCTGCGTGACTTCACGCCCAGCGAGCCCAAAGCCTGGCGTGCCATCAGTGAAGTTGAAGCTTGGGGACGCCGCCTGCATGACAGCCGCAGCGCCACCGTTGCCGCCGGTACACACTGAACGCAGCAGCAGAACAGAACCCACAACCGGAGTTTTTACATGAACAGCACTCTCTGCATCGGTCTTGATTTCGGCACCGACAGCGTTCGCGCAGTGCTCGCCCGCACAGACAACGGTCAGATCATCGCCACCAGCGTTCACGAGTATGTGCGCTGGGCGCGCGGCGATTACTGCGATCCCGCCGCCATGCAGTTCCGCCAGCATCCCTTGGACTACCTTGAAGGCACCGAGGCGGTCATCCGTAGCGTCATGGCCGGCATAGCGCCGGAACGCGTTGTCGGCATTGGCGTTGACACCACGGGCTCCACCCCCTGCGCCGTGAACTGCAACGGCACACCGCTGGCCCTCACAGCCGAATTCGCCAACGATCCCGACGCCATGTTCATTCTCTGGAAAGACCACACGGCCATCGCCGAAGCCGAACGCATCAACGACTATGCCCACTCCTGGGGCGGTCCCGACTACACGCTTTACGCAGGCGGCACCTACTCCAGCGAGTGGTTCTGGTCCAAACTCCTCCACGTCTTGCGACACAATCCACGCGTTCGTCAGGCAGCCTTCAGCTTCGTGGAGCACTGCGACTGGCTCTGCGCCGAACTCGCCGGCCAGTGCGATCCCGTCACCATGAGCCGCAGCCGCTGCGCCGCCGGTCACAAGGCCATGTGGCACGCATCCTGGGGCGGTCTGCCGGCGGAAGACTTCCTCGCCGGTGTTGATCCGCTGCTTGCCGGCTGGCGTGAACGCATCTCATCAGACAGCCAGACCGCCGACCAGCCAGTCGGCACGCTCTGCCCGGCCTGGGCTGCCAAACTCGGTCTCGGCGAACACGTCGTCATTGCCGGCGGCATGATTGATTGCCACGCCGGCGCCGTCGGCACCGGCATCCGCGCCAACGAGCTGGTCAAAGTCTTCGGCACCTCGACCTGCGACATCCTGGTCAGCAAGGAGGTGCCGCACTGCGTCCGCGGCATCTGCGGGCAGGTGGACGGCTCGGTCGTCCCCGGCATGATCGGCATGGAAGCCGGCCAGGCGGCCTTCGGCGACGTCTACGCCTGGTTCCGCCGCCTGCTCTCCTACGAGGCGCCGACGTCCCTGCCCAAACTTGAGCAAGAAGCCGCCGCGCTGCCCCTCAATCTCCAGGGCCCTTTGGCCATGGACTGGTTCAATGGCCGCCGCAGTCCCGACGCCAATCCCCACCTCAGTGGCGCCATCATCGGTCTGAATCTCGGCAGCACGCCCGCCATGATCTACCGCGCATTGGTGGAAGCCACCTGTTGCGGCGCGCGCGCCATCAGCGAACGCTTTATCAGTGAAGGCATCGCCGTCAACGCGGTGCTGGCCACGGGTGGCATCTCACGCAAATCGCCCTTCGTCATGCAGACCTGCGCCGACATCCTCAACCGCCCCATTCGCGTCGCGGCTTCCGACCAGGTTTGCGCCCTCGGCAGCGCCATGTTCGCCGCCGTCGCCGCAGCAGTCCACCCCGACACCGAAACAGCCATGGCGCACATGAGCCCGGGCTTCGACATCACCTATACACCCAGGCCGGAATTCGTCGCCCAATACGGCCTGCTCTACCAGCGCTATCAGCGCTACGCGGAGCTCTTCGAAAAGGCCGCCATGGCCGAACGCTGAGCGTCGCGCAGTTTGACGAGAGGTTATCCGAAAAGAGGGGTACAAGGTGATTTTTGCCTGTCGCAAGCGATTTTATCAGCCTTGCTTTAACCGTAAAGTAGATACGATTTACCACACATACAACGGGGAAGCTGCGGCCCTTGCCTTCGGCAAAGCGCTGAGCCGAAAAGGGATAGGCGGGGGAGCGCGAGGGGG
>JAAZKQ010000315.1 GCA_012799755.1 Lentisphaerota bacterium
CAGACCGATCAGACCGATCAGACCGATCAGACCGATCAGACCGATCAAGCCGCCGGATCCGCCTGATCCGTCCGATCCGCCTGATCCGTCTGCTGATCTGCTTGATCTGCCTGATCCCCCCGAGAAAAGCAGGAGGGAAAATAAGACGGCCGGTCCCGTTGTTTCGGGACCGGCCGCGGGCTTCCCCCCGGTGGGAAGAACTAGGGATAGGGCGGCTTAGGCGCCGTCTTCAGTGTAAATGTCCTTAAGGACGGCGACGGTTTCGTTGACCAGCTGCTGGCCGCCTTCGGGCGATACCATGTTGCAGAAGAGGCAGGCGCTGTAGCCCTTGTTGGCGGCGCCGCGCTCTGTTGCCAAGTAGGTGCCCCCATCGTTGCCGGGAACGCCGGTGAGTTGGACGACAAAGGTCTGGGCGAAGGGACTGCGGGCCTGGATGCGGTGCACATAGTCCATGTAGAGTTCAAAACGATTGGTGGCGAAGGCGACATCGCCGATGCGCAGGACATGCAATTCCATCGGCAAGGCCGGTGATTCCTTCTGGTCGGCATAGCGGTTGATGATGCGCTGGAAGCGGTTGCGCTGCGCTTCCAGTCTGGAATTGTGGCTCAGGAGGTTCTGTGGCGTGTCGCCACTGGTTTTGAAGGGCTCGTCCTTGAGCCTGTCGTATTCGCGTTGCGCGAAGGCGAGTTCGTCGTCGCTGATGAGGCGTCGTTGCAGATTGACGGTCTTGACGACATGGGTGATGGGCAGGCTCCTGCGGATGTCCTTCCGGGCCCAGGCGAACACTTCGGCGAAGGCGTCGGCAATGCGTTCGGCGATGTCCTTGCGTTCGTGAATGCTGTTTTCGCCATCGCCGTACTTGAGTTTGAAGCGGCGCGCCTGGGCCTTGCGGTAGTGGAGGATGCGCGGCGAGAGATCGCCGGCGGCGGCACATTGGGGGAGCAGATGGATCGGGCCGAAACGCTGCGTTATGGCGACGCGCACGTCGTGCCAGTAGTCGGCACTGAGGCGCAAGTCGCTTTCGGAATTTTGCGACGGGCAGGGGACGTTGATGATGGCGCCGCTGAGCTTGCCTTGGGCGTCGAAGGTGTAGAGCAGATTGACGAAGTGGTCGGCGCCGGCTTCGTAATGGCTGAAGTTCTCATCGTTGGTATTGCCGTACATGACGCCATGGCCATCAACCCGGAAGCCATTGCCGCCGACGGCGCCCTGGCGCAGGGAGGTGTCGTCAAAATAGATGCTGCGGCGGCTGTGACCGACGACAGCGTAGCCGTAGCCATAGGCAATGCCGCCGGGCGCGCGGGTGTTATAGGCGTCGCGAATTGCCTCGGCGGCCTGGGTGCTGAGGAAGTCGCGATACTCGTCGCTGGAGGCGATTTCAATGCCCTCGTGGGGGATGCGCGCCGGCACGGGGGTGGAGGAGCCGCTGGCGGTTGCCGCCCATGCCTTGCCGTCAGCGTAATGGCTGGCGCCCGTATGGCTATGGGTGGCGTTCATGATGATTTTTTCGACGGGGAAGTCCTTGAGGAGCTTGGCGGTTTTGGCGCGGACTTCGTCCAGGAGGCCGGAGCGGATGACGACGAGGTCAGCGGAGAGGAAGGCAACGATGTCCTTGCCGTCTTCAATGACCAAGGCGTTGACCTGTAGCGGGTCTCTGACGCCCTTTGAGATGCGCATGTGGAATTGCCCGGGGATATTGACTGGCTTGTCTGTGGAGACATCCCGCGTTGCCCAACCGATTTTCAGCTCGCTCATCTGTTCCGTCCTATGTCTTGGGGATTTTGCCGCTGCACTTGGAATGAGAAGATCATCCCTGGGTGACCGCGCTGCGGCGTACGTATGAAAGAATACTCAGACAACGGGTGTGAAACCCGCAGCTCGTTGGTAATTACTTGTGCTTATCTGGAAAAAATTGCTGGCTGAGCGCCTGCTCAAGTTCAGCAGGACGGAGGTCATTGACGAAAGCGTATCCCGGCGCGGCTTCGGTCATGAGGACGAAGAGTACCTTGCCGTCACGATTTTTCTTGTCGTTGGCCATGATTGGCCAAGCCTGTTCGGCATTGGGCAGGGCAAAGGGCTGGCCAATGAGTTGTTTGAGCAAGGCGCGCCGGGGAGCGGCCCAGGCTTCACTGATCAGTCGGCGCTGCCGGCTGATGTTCATGGCGACGAGCAGACCGGCGGCGACGCTGCGGCCGTGGCTGACGCGGCAGTGGTTCCAGGTTTCGACGGCGTGTCCGTAGGTGTGGCCGAGATTCAGTACCCTGCGCAGGCCGTGCTCCAGGAAGTCTTCTTTGACCACGGCGGCTTTGAGGAAGGCCGACTGGAAGGCGGTGTGGGCGAGCAGGACGCTATCGCCGCTGAGCAGTATGGGCAGATGTTCCTCAATCCAGACCATAAAGTCGCGGTCAAGGGCAATGCCGGTTTTATAGGCTTCGATGAGGCCGTCACGAATGGCGGTGCCGGGCAGTGTCCAGAAGCTGCCGCAGTCAAGAAAAACAGCCTGTGGGCGGGTGAAGAGTCCGACCTGATTTTTCCAGTCGCCGAGGTTTACGGCTGCTTTGCCGCCGACGCTGGCGTCAACACAGCCAAGGAGGGTGGTGCTCACGAGCACACAGTCAATGCCGCGCTTGAAGGTGGCGGCGACAAAGGCGCCGAGGTCGGTGACGACACCGCCGCCGAGGGCGACGAGGAGCGCGTCGCGACCGATTTTGGCCTCAAGCAGCTGCTTATAGATGCTTTCGGCGCGGCGGAGGGACTTGCTGGTTTCGCCGGCTCGGACGCTGATGAAGAGTGCTTGGGGGAAACGCTGGCGATAGCGTTCGGCGTGGAGGTCGGCGCTGTTGTTGTCACAGAGAAAGACGATGCGGGAGTAGGCTTCCGGGCGTGCTGCGAGCCATTGCTGGAGGGCGATTTCGGGCGTAAACGTCGCGGTGAGGGTGTGGGTGACGCCGTTGAGATTGACGGGGCACTGTTTTGGCGGGAAGAGCTTGCGCTGGATAATGGCGATCTTGTCTGCCAGGTTCAATTCGCCGTCAATGGCGATGCTGTCTCGGCGGTAATGCCGCCGGCGTCTGGCGAAGAGCTTTTGGAGTTCGCCGTCGTCAGTCTGCCATTTGGGCCGGGTGGCAATTTCAGCGGCACTAAGGCGGTCGCGAATGCTGGCCAATGGCATGTCGAGATAGATGATGTTGCCGGAAGCCTGCATAAGTTCGCGGTTGGCGGCGCTGCAGGGCACGCCGCCGCCGGTGGCGACGACGAGGCGGTCGTGCCGCGCGAGGCGCCTGAGCAACTCGTGCTCACGCTGGCGGAAGGCCTTTTCGCCGTGCAATTGGAAGAACTGGTCAATAGGCATGCCGATGGCCTTGACGATCATGGCGTCCATATCAACGAAATGTCGGCGGAGGTGGGCGGCGAGGACTTTGCCAAGGGTGGATTTGCCGCAGCCCATGAAGCCGGTCAGGTAGATATTGTCCATGGTGTCCTCGTATTTATGCTGTCGGTTGGCAGGAGTCAGTTTTCAGCGGCGGCGGGCTGGAGCAGCGTGTCCAGCCAACGTTGCATGTCATCGGCTTTAGGAAGCGGTGTGGTACGGCGAGCGATCTCACGGTTCTCGCGATCATAGAGCAACGCGGCGGGCGCCTGGCTGATTTGGAAGTGCGCGAGAGCCCCCGGGTCTTTGCTGACATCAACGCGGGTGATATTGCAGCGACCGGCGAACTGTTCGCGAACTGCGCCGATGAGTTCAGGCAGGCCGTCGCTGTCGCCGGGGTCGAAGACAAGCAGCATGGGCAGGCGTTCGGCGGGCTGGCCGAGGGTTGCCGGCCTTGCCACCGGTTCGAGTTTGAGCGCCGCCTTGTTGTTGTTTTCGCTGGCGGCGGGCTGCGGCTGGACGGCGGTGTCGTAACGACGCATGAGGAACATGACGCCGAAGAGGGCGATGAGGTAAATGACCGTCCGCGGCGTCAGGATGCGGGCAACGACGCTGTCGGCGGCTTCGGCGGGTTTGAAATTGAGTGGTGGGCGATCAGACATTGAAGCGGATCTCGATGACATCGCCGTCCTTGACGATGTAGTCTTTGCCGTTGAGTTTATGAAGTTTGGCTTCCTTGGCGGCTTTTTCCGAGCCGGCCGCGATCAGGGCGTCATAGCTGATGGTCTCGGCGCGGATGAAGCCGCGTTCGAGGTCGGAATGAATTTTCCCGGCGGCTTGCGGGGCGCTTGAGCCGGCGGGAATGGGCCAGGCGCGGACTTCGTCGGGGCCGCAGGTGAAGAAGCTGATGAGGCCGAGGCACTCGAAGGCCGAGCGGGAGAGCCGGTGCGAGGCGGGTTCGCTGATGCCGAGTTCGTCCATGAAAGCTTGGCGTTCGCTGCTGTCGAGTTCGGCGAGTTCCTGCTCAATGGCGGCGGAGAGGAAGACCACAGTGTCGCCGCGGGCGCTGAGCTCAGCGGCAAGGGCGGCGTGTTCTTGCTGGGCGGTGGCGATGTCCTCGCCGACATTGATGACGGTGATCATGGGCTTGAGAGTGAGGAATTGCAGCGAGCGGATGAGCTTCATGTCCTCTTCGCTGAATTCGAGATTGCGCAGCGGCTTTTCGTCCTGGAGCTGCGCGTGGCAGCGAGTGTGACCTCTTTTTCCTTTTCTTTCTGGGGGCTGGGCTTGAGGCGCAGTTCCTTGTTGAGGCGTTCGAGGCGGCGCTCGGTCATATCAAGGTCGGCGAAAAGGAATTCGAGTTCAACGGTTTCAATGTCGCGGGCCGGATTGAGGTCATTGAGGATGTGAAAGACGTGGTCGGCAGCGAAGGCGCGGACCACGTGAATGATGGCGTCGGTGCGGCGGATGGGGTCCAGCCAGGCGGCGCTGCGGGCGTTGTCGGGCTGGATGTCGGGCGGGAGGGCGATTTCGATTTCGGCGTACTTGGTCCTTTTGGGTGAGAACATGGCGCTGAGAGCGTCAACACGGGGATCGCGTACGGTGGCGATGCCGTAGGTGATGCCATCTTTGCTGGGGGCTTTTTCGGCGGCAAGGCTGGTGAGCAGTTTGAAAACAGTTTTTTTGCCCACCTGGGGCAAGCCGACAAGTCCGAGATTCATGGCGAGGGGCCTCTGGTTGGAGATGTACGGGTGAAACGCCGCGGCGTTTTTAGAGGGCGACGGTGTAGCCGTCGAGCCGCATAACATAAGTCCCCAAAGGCATTTTTACTCGCGCTGTGCAGAGGAAGGCCGCGTGGTCAGGTAAGCGGTCACTCTTTGATATTGGTCGGTCCGGGGGGGGGACGCCTGAGACCGATGGAACGAATCGGCAGCGGCGCTGGGGCGAGGACTCAGGACTCATAAGGCATGATCCCATGGATTGGACGCCTGGGGCGCCTGGGACCGTGGGGAATGACACACTGGCCTAGGGGACTGCTTGGCCGACGCCGGGAACTCCTGGGGGCGCCGCCGCAGGCCGATTACGTCAGCCAAAATTTTTTTCCGAAGCCGGCCATAGCGTTTTTTCCCCTATAGATATACGTTATAGAGGTTTGGTGTATAACTCTTTCCGCCAGTCAAGCTCCGCTCTTGCTCTGTGATGATATTGATTGCTTCACTCCGGTTTGTTTTGCGTGTCAGGCCATTAAAAACGGCGTTTGCTATGGTACCCGCAAGGGGCTGTTCATCTACCCGCTAGCAGATGTCGAGGAACTGAAAACCAAGCATTATCCATGCTGGCGCTCGGTCGGCATGTAAGCAAAAAACGCAAAAAAGTCAAGGAGGAAAGAGTGAACACGAACATCTGGCTCTATGCGGGATTGGTAGGGGGTGCACTGTCCATTTTGGCTGCTCTGGCAGCCTATCGGAGCGTCCTCAAGTACGACGCCGGCAGCGCCCGAGCACAAGAAATCGCCGGCTGGATTCGAGCAGGAGCCTCCACCTACCTCAAACTCCTTTACAGAACCCTCATCATCAGCGCTGTCGTCCTTGGCCTCATCCTCGCTATCGTCTTCTCCGGCGTCGAAAAACAAAATCATGGTCTTCTGACCGCCGGGGCCTTCGCCTTTGGTGCCCTCTGTTCCGCCTTGGCCGGCTGGCTCGGCATGAAAGTGGCTGTTGAAGCCAACGTGCGCACCGCCGTCGCCTGCAAGGAAGGCGTTGCGGAGGGCTTCAGCGTTGCTTTCAAGGCCGGCTCCGTCATGGGGCTGGCCATGGTCGGCGTCGCCGTGTTCGGCATGTCGTTGCTCTACCTCATCTGGGGGGACGTTGAAATCATCCTCGGCTTCAGCTTCGGCGCTTCCCTCCTCGCGCTGCTTGCCAAAGCCGGCGGCGGCATCTATACCAAGACCGCTGACATCGCCGCCGACCTGGTCGGCAAAGTCGAAGTCGGCATCCCGGAAGACGACCCGCGCAACCCGGCCGTCATCGCAGACAACGTCGGCGACAACGTCGGCGACGTCGCCGGCATGGGCGCTGATATTTTCGACAGCTATGTTGCCGCTGTGGTAGCCGCCATG
>JAAZKQ010000316.1 GCA_012799755.1 Lentisphaerota bacterium
GCTGTCACTATCCGCTCGCCCAGCGGGGCCTGCCGGCTGCTTCAGCGTCACCGGCCCCGCCGGATACGTCTTGGACTTGTCCTTGCACCACTCCCATACATTGCCGATCATATCGTAGAGGCCCCAGGCGTTAGGCTTCTTCTGCCCCACCGGATGGGTGCCGGCCCGCTTATGGTCCTCCTGCTTCTCAGGCCAGCCGCTGGAATCATAGCCGCCTTCGTAGGTCACGCCGCTATTGCCACCGTACCAGGCGATCGGGTCCAGAGCCGGAGCGTTGCGCTCACTAATGATCTTGATGTCGCCACTGTAGAGCGCCGTCGTCGTCCCCGCCCGGCAGGCGTACTCCCACTCCGCCTCTAAAGGCAACCGCAGGCCCGAACCGGCCTCTTTGCAGAACGCCTGGCAGTCGTCCCAGCTCACATTCTCCACCGGCGCCGCCGCGCCGGCGTTCTTGAAGTGCGACGGACTCTTCCCCGTCACCTTCTCCCACTGCGCCTGCGTCACCTCGTATTTGCCAAGGTAGAAACCATGGGAAATGGTCACCTGGTGCTGGGTCTCGTCACCACCGCGGTCCGCTTCCGTCGTCGGGCTCCCCATGGTGAAGGTTCCGGCCGGAATGTACACCAACTCAATACCGCTTTTCTCGTGAACGATCGCCCGCGCCCAGACCGTGTTCGTGTAGGGTTCCGGACCCGACCCTGGTGCCAGGCGAAAGCCATCCGGAACGCGCAGCTGATGGCTCCGGGCTTCATCTCGGAGCATCTTGGCCTCGGTGTCGCTGTCGTCCAAAGCCAACGCTTTGTCCGCCGCAGCCATGACCTCCGGCCAGTCCTGCTTGGCCGCCGCCGCGCGCGCCGTGGACAGATGCGCCTCAATCTGCGCAGCAGCGTTATACAATGACTCTACCTCGGCCAGCAACTTGCTGCCCTTTTCGCCAGGCAGCCGGGGCGACTCCGGCAACAGGGCATACTCTTTCTCAATCCGGGTCCATTTCTTTTCACCGGCATAGGCCCGCATCTTCTGGGCAATGTCCTGCACGGCCAGGAAAGCACTGACATCCGTGCCGCAACCTCCGCAGAACGGCAGGCTGACACGGTTTTCCCGTTCGCACTCCGGACAGGGGCGCATCATTCCCGCCCCGCAGCGCTCGCAAAACTTCGCGTCATGGCGATTAGGGGCCTGGCAGGAGGGGCAGGCGTTCGCATCCAGGTTCGAACCGGCAACCAACTCGGCCGACGGCCCCGACAAGTTCGACAATTCACCAAGCAATTCGTCCACGCTGAAATAGCGTTCGGCCGGATTGTCCTCGATGCACTTGAAGATCACCCGCGCCAGGGCCGGTGGCGGCGGAATCTTGTTGGGCAGCACGTTGTCCGGGACGGCGCCAGACACCAGCTCGTAGAGAATCTTACCCAGGGCGTAGATGTCGGCCGTGTGATTGACGTTTTTGGCGTCGCGGCGTTGTTCAGGCGGCATGTAGCCCATCGTGCCCATGCCATAGCCGGTCAGCGACACATTGCTGTCGGCGCCGGCCCGCGCCAGGCCGAAATCGACAATCTTCGGCAAAAATTGCCCACCGTCCTGCGCCAGCAGGATGTTAGTCGGCTTGAGGTCGCGGTGGATGATGTTGTGCCGGTGCGAAAAGGCCACGCCTTGCGCAATCCCCTGGAACAGCCGCAGGGCCTCGGCCTGATCGAGCCGGTCGGCCTGACGCAGGTGCTCGCGCAACGTCGGCCCGTCTATATACTCCATAACCAGATACGGCCCTTCCGCATCGCTGTCGGCATCGAACACCTGCACGATGTTGCGGTGGTTGAGACGGACAATCGCCTGCGATTCCTGCAGGAAGCGCTTCCGGGCCAGGCCGCCTTCGTGGCCTTTTTCCGCTTCGGCCTTCAGGCGCTTCACCGCCACCTGGCGCCCCAGCTTGAGGTCTTTGGCCAGCCACACGCGGGCGAAGCCGCCCTCGCCAAGTTCCCGCATCAGCTGGTAGCGGTCGCCCAAAGGCTTGCCGCCTCCGTCCGTGGACACCGCCGGCGCGGGCATCCCCGCCAGAGTCATGACCTTGTCCAGGGTGCCTTCATGCCCCGGCGAGGCGGCCGGGGCAACGGAATCGCGGGGCGCTGTTCCCACCATGGTGCGCATGCCGTCCAAAGAGGCTCCGTCCGCATGGGATGCACGGGACATGCCCGATATGCGCGTACCGCATTCCGGGCAGAACTTGGATTCCTGGGCAATTTCAGATTGACAATGCGGACACAGCATGCCCCTCAAATACTCCTCGTCAATTCAGGATGCTGTTGCCATTGGAAAAGGGTAAGCGTCAGGGACGATCTTCGCGACCGTTTCTTATTAACAAGTGCGCCATCATGAGCAGGCTATTCCACTCACCGCTTCGCCAGGCTCTCCTTCTCTGCTATCTTGGCGTCGAGCTGTGCCTGCATGGCCTTGATGTCCGAGTTCAGGCAGGCCATGTTGGCTTTGCGGATCGCCTCCGTGGCGGCTTCACGATCAGAGGCCGAGATGTTCTTCCAGAAATTCCACGAGTGCAACAAGGTGCCATACTCCTCAAACAGGGTAGAAGCCTTCTCGCGGATGGCCTTCGCCTCAATGCGGCCCTGGTTCAGTTTGGCCTTGTGGTCGTTGTCCATTACTCGCTTTGCCATGGTAATCTCCTGCTATGATAGCCTACTGATTGTTATGCGTATGGGCGTGCTGTAAGATTCAGTCGCGATTGGCCTATAAAAATATTGATTTCTGGTTACTCTAATGCCATCTAAGGCTCCGTCAACCTTTAGTTTGAAAATTGTGGGATAATATATTTTCGCCTGCCTGGCTTTAGTTTCATGCCTTGAAATTAAGCCTTTCTCCTTCCTGTTGCTCCATCAGGCTTATCCTCGGTGGTGCTTCATTGTCATCAGGTAAAGGATTGAAGTCCCACCCGATGTGCTTGCCGGATGTGTGAAGAACTCTCATACAGTTACCCTGTCACCTAAGAGGCGGGGCGCTTCGCGTATTCCTCACGCCAATTTTTTAATGAAGTCATGTCGGCCAGAAGATCGTCTGGATTCGGAAACTCTACTGGTGATTCTGCTGGTTGGGAGTGTTCAAACCCTGAGTATTTTGTCATGAGGGAATCAAGGAGATTGCAATCCGCGTCTTTCAACTTAGCCAGATCCTTGAGCTTCAACGTATGGACTGGACGCTGGAATCGTTGAACCACTCCGCACAGCAGATCATTTTCAATAGAACGCTCCACCAATGCCC
>JAAZKQ010000317.1 GCA_012799755.1 Lentisphaerota bacterium
CATGCCGCCAATAATCTGCGCCAATCTGCGTAATCTGCGGATAAAAAATGTCTGTTATCAATCGCTGATCGTTTACTACCGGGAGACGAAGGCTTGAATGGACAGGGGGGAAAAAGCGTGCTTTAGGGCTATGTTTCATGCAGTTCTCCTGAAAGCCGTCCACCCGCCGCCCTTGCGGCTCTCCAAAAAGCGTCTCTTTCCAAGCGAAGCAACATGGCACCTGGATTAGCGGAGGTATTTCCCGGATGATTCAGAAACAACATCTTCCCGCACGGCGTATTACGCATGGACCGAAACATCATTTTTTCGGGTATTTTGACAAGTTTCCCTGGGACCAGTCCGGGCGCTATCTGCTGGCTCAGGAAGTTGATTTCACGGCGCGGCAGCCGCTGCCGGGTGAAAAGCTCCTGCTGGGCATGATTGATCTGCAGGATGCTGAGCGCTTTATTCCATTGGCGGAGAGTGATGCCTGGTGCTGGCAGCAGGGCTGCATGTTCCAGTGGCTCAATGATGCCAAGACGAAAGTCATCTATAATGACCGCGAAGGCGATCACTTTGTCGCAAGAATCCTGGATGTGCACAGCGGCGAGAAGCAGACGCTCTGCCGACCGATATACTGCCTCAGTCCCGATGGAAAATGGGCCTTGAGCGTGAGTTTTTCACGCTTGGACCGCGAGCGCCCCGGCTATGGCTATCCCGGCGGCAGCGATGCGTTCGAAAAGGTGAAATGCCCGGATGAGGACGGAATTTTTCTGGTTGACCTGAAAAACAACACGTCGAAGCTGGTGGTCAGCATTGCTGAGGTGACGGAGAAGTATTACCGTTCGGACATGGAGGACACGCCGGGCTGGTTCAATCACCTGTTGTTCAGCCCCGACAGTCGCCGCATTGCCTTTTTCCATCGTTGGCGTCTGTGGAAAAAGGACGGCACTCCCGGCTGGCATGTGACCCACATGTTTACCGCCAATCGGGATGGCAGTGACATCTGGCCGCTGAATCTTGAAAATATGAGCAGTCATTATACCTGGACCGGCGAACGCACAATCATCAATTATTCCAACCGCTTCTCGCATGGCTCGCAGTATTATCATTACACCGACCAGACGCATCAGACCGAGGTGATCGCGAAGGATGTTTTTCCCGGTGACGGGCATTGTTCCTACTCATCCGACGGCAAATGGATGCTGACCGACAGCTATCCGCAGGCAGACCATTGCCGACGTCTGTTCCTCTATGACCTCAACAAGCGGGAGGCTTTTGAAATCGGGAGCTTCTATTCCGATCCGGCTTATCCCACGCCCACTCGTTGTGATTTGCATCCCAACTGGTCGCGCGACGACCGCTTCGTCTGCATTGACTCCATCCACGAAGGCTCCCGCCAGATGTACCTGATTGATGTCAGCGCATTTACCAAGAAATAAGGGGAAGTGAAAAATCGGGGGCAACTTCAAGGCGAAATCATCCGGCTTGACGTTGCCTCTAAAATGCCTGTATCCCCAAACATCTGTTCTTGCGCTGGAAGATGCCAACGATGTACGATTTTTCTGATTTCTCATCACCTGTGTTGCTGCGTGGAGACGAGCGTAGCGCTTTTCGTGACCCGGCGGTTTATTATCATAACGGAATGTTCCACCTCTTTTTCACCTTGGTTGAAACAGAGGAGGATGGCCGGGTTTTTTTATACCTGGGATACACAACGAGTCGCGATCTGAAAGCGTTTGCTCCTGTGCGCAAGTTGACTCCGCGCGACCAAAGTCTGAATTACTCAAGCCCGGGAAATGTCATTCGCTTCAATGATGAATATGTCATTTGCTTCCAGAGCTACTGCCGCGAAAACGGTGAGAAATATGGAAATGACAATTCACGACTTTTCATTATGCGCTCGGCAGACCTGGTGCACTGGAGCGCTCCTGAATTGCTGCGTGTCAAGGGCAATGAGGTTCCCCGTGAGCAGATGGGGCGAATGATTGACCCCTATCTGATTCAGGGAAAAGACGAATTGTGGTATTGTTTTTTTAAGCACAAAGGCGGAGCGTCGTATTCCCGTTCCTGTGACTTGTTGAACTGGGAATATTGCGGCCATATGGCCTGTGGGGAGAATGTCTGTGTGCTGCGTCAAGGGGAGCTCTATCGTCTGTGGCACTCTCCTAAAAACGGTATTGGGGAAAAGGTTAGTACGGATCTAATCCATTGGACGGATACCGGAAAGCTGATTACTCTGGGGCAGCAGCACTGGGACTGGTCCAAAGGACGTCTGACAGCCGCTATGATTTTGGACCTGCGGGATGAGCCGGAAATCGGCGTGGCTTTACTTTTTTTTCATGGCACGGGACCTGAGGATGAAAGCGTGATCTTTGATCAGCACGCATGTATCGGTTTTGCCTGGAGCAGCGACCTGGAGCATTGGAAGTATATCCAGTAGCCGATCAGAAAAGTCACCTGCGCCTTGCTTGTGCAGCATTAAGAGGCGTGAAACCTGCCGCTTGCGGCGAAGCTCTTGCAACCAACGGTATGTCACGACCTTACAGGGCTTTAGCTCGTTATTGCTTCCCAACCCAGGGCGTTGTCCCGGGCTCCTATGAAACTCGCCGCCCGAGTCGTCTGAACTCGCAACAAAGAACACTTCAATCACCCCTGTGACAAGGCAGCTGAAATCATCCAGAAACACAAAATGCGTAACCGGTCACCGATTGATACTCGCTGTCCCTGCGGTCGTTTTGACTGCCCTACCACAGAAATGTCTTCTCCCAGGCATTTGAGCGCTGAAAGCGCGAAAGATGATAGC
>JAAZKQ010000318.1 GCA_012799755.1 Lentisphaerota bacterium
CTGTCGCCTCTTTGGTTTTCAGCGCTGAAGGCGCAAAACATACCAGTAACCACCCCAGTGGGGAATACACCGGGACTATTTGCAGGAAACTCATGTAAGTGGTCACCGATTGATATTGTGGACCAAGATGTCAGCAAATGGACTTCCTGGCGCCGTAGGCGCTTAACCATGCTTAACCCCAGGCTTTAGCCTGGGGTGGCGAGCTCCCCATGAGGCAGTGCCTTGTAAAGGCACAACAGCAGAAAATACCCCCCGACACGACCGGTATCAATCGGTGACCGGTTACGACATAAGGCAAGCGGCCAGTGGCCGCTGGCAACATAAATGTGACCCGCAAATAACCCTGGCTTGATGCTGCGCGACAAGTTGCCATGCCAGCAAGGAAACTTCCGGCACTTTGCGCTAACTTATGAAACCTGCGGATATCCCCCCGAACAACATATAATCTACGGCTAAGAGGACTACTATCATGAAGTACGACAAAGAGCACTCGTCGCAAATCTCCTTTCCCCTGGGCGGCATCGGCTCGGGATGCATCGGCCTGGCCGGCAATGGCCAGCTGATTGACTGGGAGATTTTCAATCGCGCCAACAAGGGCAGCAGCAATGGGCTGAGCCACTTCGCCGTCAGTTGCGAAAAAGACGGCAAGAATGTCGGTTGCCGCATCCTCCACGGCGATGTTCCCGAACACAGCTACAGCGGCGTCTACCGCCGCGGGGACGACAACGGCTACCGCGGTTTCGGCTGGGGGCCGGACGCCGATTCCCTGTGCGGACTGCCGCATTTCCGCCGGCATGACTTTCACGGTCAATTTCCCTTCGCACGCATTGACTTCGGCGGCGAAGACTTCCCTTTGCGCGTCGCACTCAATGCTTGGACGGTTTTTATTCCCGGCAATGACCGGGACTCTTCCCTGCCGGCGGCATTTTTCAGCGTGGATATTGCCAACACCAGCAGTGAACCCCTTGACGCGCGCGTCATCGGCGTCATTCAGAACCCGTGGGGAGGCAGCACGGCCCGCAATCACTGGCACGATGGCATCATGCACTGCTGCAACGGCTTGGCGCCCGATGATTTCGGCTATGGTGAACTCGCCCTCGGCTGCCTTGAAGACCCCGCCACGCTCTCCTACCAACAATACCTCTATCGCGGTCGCTGGCGGGACCGCGTCGAAAGCTACTGGCAGGACCTCAACACGCCCGGGCGTTTTCAGAACCGCGTGTACGACGACCATCCCGCCAGCGGCACTGACAGCGCCCTGATCGCCTGCCATCAGAGCCTCGCGCCCGGGGAACGCCGCAGTGTGCGCTTCGTGATCACCTGGCATGTGCCCTATCGCAAAAACGACTGGCGCAAGGATATTGACGCGCTCTGCGCGACCAATGGCGTCGAGAATCGCTGGCGCAACTGGTATGCCACGCAGTGGTCCGATGCCTTGGCCTCCTGCCGTTACGCCATGGATAACTACAAGGACCTTCACAGCGCCACCAGACGCTTCCACGACGCGCTCTTCGCCTCATCTCTGCCGGAAGCCGTACTGGACGCCATCTCGGCCAACCTGTCCATTCTCAAAAGCCCCACCTGCCTGCGCTTGGAGGACGGCAGCTTCTACGGCTGGGAAGGCGTCGGCACCGCCTGGGGGTCCTGCGAAGGGTCCTGCGCGCACGTTTGGAACTATCAGCAGGCGTTACCCTTCCTCTTCCCCAAACTGGAGCGCTCCATGCGCGAAACGCACTGGCGCCACAGCGTAGATGACGTCGGCGGCAGTCACTTCCGCCTGGTGTTGCCGCTGGGCATCCATGCCACCCGCGAGTGGATGCGGCCATGCGTTGACGGTCAGATGGGTGACGTCATGAAGGCTTTCCGCGACTGGAAAATCTCCGGCGATGACAACTGGCTCAAGACCTGGTATCCGACCATCCGCAAGACCATCGAATACGCCTGGAGCGAACACAACCCTGACCAGTGGGACCCGCAGCAGACCGGCGTCATCAGCGGTCGGCAACACCATACGCTTGACATGGAACTCTTCGGCCCCAACGCCTGGCTGCAGGGACACTACCTCGGTGCCCTGCTCGCCGCCGCCCAAATGGCCGATGTCGTCGGCGATAAGGACTTTGCAGCGCATTGCCGCGATCTTTTCGCCAAGGGGCAACAATGGACCGAAGACAATCTCTTCAACGGCGAGTACTACCAACAACGCATTGACATCCGCGACCGCGCAGTCCTTGAGCGCTATCAACATACGGAGCAGTACTGGGACGAGGAACACGGCCAGCTCAAATACCAGATTGGCGACGGCTGTGCAATTGACATGCAGCTCGCTCAGTGGTACGCCAGCATCTACGGTATCGGCCAGGTCTTCGCTCCCGAGCGCAATCGCCAGGCCCTCGCGGCGCTCTTCCGCCACAATTTCCGCGCCTGCATGCGTGACCACGCCAACCAGTGGCGTATTTATTCACTCAATGACGAGGCCGGCCTGATCATCTGTACCTGGCCCGAGGGCACGGAACGCCCCGTCATCCCCATTCCTTATGCGTCCGAAACCATGAACGGCTTTGAATACGCCGCCGCCGCGCACATGATTGGCTGCGGCATGCTTGAAGAAGGGCTCCGAGTGGTAGAGGCCATACGTGACCGCTACGACGGTCGCAAACGCAACCCTTGGAACGAAATCGAATGCGGCAACAACTATGCCCGCAGTATGGCCAGCTATGGACTGCTGCTCAGCTACAGCGGTTTCCGTTTTGACCGTGGCGCCGGCGTCATCGGCTTTAAGCCCGTTCTGCCGCCACCCTTCACTTGCTTCTGGTCGCTGGGCGACACCTGGGGTAGTTATATCCAGAACAGGGACAACGCCATTATCAGTGTCATGGCCGGTTCGCTCCACCTCAAGGCCATCGAACTGGACAAGCCCATCAAGGCGATCAGCTGCAATGGCCAGCCGGTCGCCCTGCCCTTGGACCTGCTTGAAGGCAGCAGTGTTCGCTGTCAATTCTGAGTAGTTGCAGGTCGCCTGACGCATTAGCGTTCCAAACGACCGAGCAGCTCATAGGTAAGCACGTAGACGTTGTACAAGCCCTCTGCCGATGGAATGAAATCAATGCTGCCAAGAGCATCAGCCGGCCGGCAGCGGCGATAGCCCGCCGGCGCCGCGATGGCGTCAAAGCCGCGGCGCTGCGCCAAGCCCATCAACCGCGGCACATGCACCGCCGTGGACACCAAGACAAAACGCCGACCATACTCACCGAAACACTCGACTTCACGCCTGGAATTATAAGCGCCGTCAATAAGCACAACATCTTCCGGCGCAATGCCGAAGACGCTGAAATACGCCGCGAAGGTACGATGGCGTTCCTCCATGCTGACAGACGAAAATGCCGCCACCAGGAGCCGACAGCGTCCGCCGTGCCGTTGCACCAGATGGGCTATCCGCCCCGCCTCCTGCAAACGCACCAGGAAGTACTCATTCAGGCCGTGCACCAAGTCGGCGTCAGGCAGCACACCATCCGCGTTGGCCAGTTCCTTGCGCAGATAAAAGCCACTCCCGGCAATGGCGATGTTCACGGTGGCCGTTTCATCCTCACGCAAGAGATCAATGATGCGCGCCTCGGTCAACGGCAAATACTGCCGTTCCAGACGCGCATAAGCCCAGTTGCTGCAAATGGGCAGCGAGAACACCAGCAGCAGAGCCACCGCCACCCACAACACGATACGACCGGCGCGACGCGTCCGCATGATCCGCTGCAAGACGAAAGACAAGAGCAGCAGTTCGATGATCAGCGGTACGGGAAAAACCACCCTCGACAAAAGCTTCCGAGCCCAAAACCACCAGAATTGCATGGACAACGACTCCCTCATGGAGAAAGGACATTACGAGGAAAACAAAGTATGTCAACGAAGCGGCGTATAACATACCGCCTCGGAGGCGACGATGCCGGTGCTTGCTCAGGCGGAGCGGTTCAATCCGGCTGCTTGATCGGACGGCTCAAGCTGCTGAATCAGGTGGATCAAACGGGAAAACATCCTCCCACTTCGCGACTTCGCGTGAGAAATAAAGCGAATAAAAAAGGGCAAACACACACGCCCCTCTACGCCAAACAGCCCACCCCCAAAAAATAATCTGCGATAATCTGCGTAATCTGCGGATAAAAAAGGGCAGCCACACGCCCCTCTACGCCAAACAGCCCACCCCCAAAAATAATCTGCGATAATCTGCGCACTCTGCGGATAAAAAAGGGCAAACACACACGCCAAACAGCCCACCCC
>JAAZKQ010000033.1 GCA_012799755.1 Lentisphaerota bacterium
CCTGAAAGGGCCCCGCATACCAGCCTGGGGTTGCGCCCGTGGCGCAACCCCAGGGAAGCCCCCACCCGAAACAGCACGCTGAAAGCGTGCCACATAGCAGACACGAAAGATGGTTTCCATTGCCAGGCAACGGGAAACGGCCAATTATCAATGGGTGACCGGTTACAGCGCTTTGTCCCCAAAACAGCGAAGAAGGGTCTTGCCACGTCCTCAACTGCTGAAGCTCCGCATTCTGCTCAGCCGGCAACGATGGCTTTCAGGCCGGCGACGGACTCCTTGACGCAGTCCAGAGGACTCTTGCCGCCGGAATAGCTCTCCTGCTCAATGGTCAGCCATTCCGTGCCGCCAAATTGATTGCAGGCGGCGACGACGTCGGCCCATGGCACCGAGTCCTGGCCGATAATCGCCCTCTTGCCTGCGTCGCCACCGCGCACCATCGGTTTGATATGCACGGTGCCAAAACGCCCGGGGTATTTTTTGATCAGCGCCACCGGGTCCTGTCCGGCATGGAAGGTCCAGCCGCAATCCTGCTGCAAGACGACGTCCGCCGAGGTGTTGTCCGCAAATAGCTCGAAGAAGCTCTTGCCCTCGTGTTGCTTGAATTCCGCTGTGTGATTGTGGTAGCCGCAGGCCATTCCCAGCGGCTTCAGTTTTTCCGCCGTGGCATTGAACAACTCGGCCAGCGTCCGCCATTTTTCGGGATTCGTGAAGTCCCTGTCGCTGGGCACAATCAAGTATTTGCAGCCCAGCGCCTGATGGAAGTCAATAGTGCGCTGCAGAGCATCGCCGCGAAAACTGCCCGTACCGATGTGCGTGCCGGCGGCGACCAGCCCGAGGTCATCCAAGCGCTGCCGCAGTTCCTTGGCCTTGCCGCCGTAACGGTGATAACCAGCAAACTCCACGCCGGCGACGCCCAACTTGCTCACCTCAGTCAGCACGGCGTCAAAATCCTTCTTGCTGTCTTCACGCAGGGAGTAGAGCTGCAAGGCGATCCGGGCCGGCTTTTTGCCGCCGTCCTGGCCCAGCAATGTCCGTGGCAACAACGCAGCAGCCGCTGCGCTCAAGGCCGACGCTTTCAGAAAATCCCGACGCTTCATCACGCACTGCTCCATGCCTGTCACTCCTTATGCTCGAAAAAAGCCATCATAATCCGAATACCATTCCAGCACAAAATCCTGCCATACTGGGAAAAATCCCGCCTGACAAGATGCCACGAACAATTTTGGCCAGTAAACAGAATCGGCGCTCGGAGGAACAATCCCCGAGCGCCGAAAAAAGCCTGGCCTCGGTGGCCGGTTGCCAGAGACCGCCATGCCGCTAGTGCTGGCCACTACGAGACCACCAACATTCACTCGTTTTACAGGGAATGTTCTCAGGCTTGAACCAGGCGGCGTGCCCATCGGCAAAGGTGTAATTGCAGCCATTATTGTGACGTATCGCCGCCTCAGGCGAGAAAGCGCCCGCTCCTGTCTGCCGTCGGTTGAAGCCGGGAGCATTACTCTGAATATTGAACTCATGCCCAGTAGCGTCACCCATAATGATAGCCGACGACGGCGTGGTCACCTCTCCCAATGAGCAGCCCATGGTCGCATGGGGTACCCCGCTATCCCAATGAATGTGGGCAAGACCAGTTCCACTGCCAAGCGCCGCTTCGCCAACAACAAACTTGCCCGCGTTACTGTAGCTGGAGCACTTGCCACCTGAGTAGGAAGGGCACTCGAACATCTTGAGGTCCGCGCAGTACTGGTAGGCAAACACCCGCCATGACGCCTGCTTGTTCCATGCCGTCTGACCGGGCTCAACGGTGTAACGTGACGATAGCAAACGGTCGTAGTCATCATGGTACATCAAATCGGCCAGGCCCAGCTGTTTATGATTGGATGTGCAGGATATTTGCCGCGCCTTCTCCCGCGCCTTGGCCAAGGCCGGCA
>JAAZKQ010000319.1 GCA_012799755.1 Lentisphaerota bacterium
AAGGCAACAGAAAACAGCCAGTGATAATCGTTGTTGCTGTCAGCTACTATGGACAATATGGACACTATGGACAGTATGGACGGCGAGCGAGCAGGTGTTGTCGTCCATCGTGTCCATAATGTCCATGTTGCGCCGTAGGCGCTTAACCATGCTTAACCCCAGACTTCAGCCTGGGGTGGGGAAACTCCCCATGTAGCTGTGTCTTGTAAAGGCACTACAGCCGAAAACGACCACCGGCACGGCCAGTATCAATGGGTGACCGGTTACGTAAACCCGGTACCGGTCACCCATTGATATTCGCTGCACGGCCGGGAAACCTGGGCTTGGGCTGTTCGGTGACTGGCGCCGCTTGCGGGGTCATGTCACGCTGCGGGCTGCAAGCCCGCAGCACGGCCGGGAAACAAGCGTGGATGGTGCGACAGAACGGACAGGAAACAGGTGCTTGTCCACAATGTCCACAATGTCCACAATGTCCACTTTATCAAAAAGTGACCGCTTACATAAACACGAAAGTTGTCTAAGCATTGGACGTGATGTTCTGTCGTCATTGGTATACATTACGAGAGTTCGTGCCATTTTTGCGTCAACAGGATGTAACGTGTGTCAATTGCGCATTGCCCAATGGAGTACGACAATGGATTTCACCGGCGACTTACAAGCGTATTCAAATGAACTAACCGAGTGCCTAAAGCGCACGGATTGGAGCCTCTTGTCCGCAATCGGCGAGAAACTGCTCTCGTCGAAGCCCCTTGGCAACCGGATTTGGCTATTCGGCAATGGCGGGAGTGCGGCGACGGCCTCTCACGTGACGAACGACCTGGTGAAAGGCTGCCGTGTCGAGGATCGAGTGGGCTTCCCGGCAATGTGCCTCAACGATTCCAGCACGCTGCTGACCTGCCTCGCCAATGATTTCTCCTACGCGGATGTCTACTCAATTCTGCTTGCCACCTATGCCGCCCCCGGAGATATCGCCATTGCCTTCTCAGGCAGCGGCAACTCGCCAAACGTGGTCAATGGCTTGGCCAAAGCCAGGGAAATGGGACTGACCACCATCGGCTTCGGCGGACGGGACGGCGGCAAAATGAAGCAATTCTGCGATTTTATCCTGATCGCCCCGACGGAATCCATGGAGATGCTCGAAGACCTGCATCTGATCTATTGGCATAATCTGGTTTGCGCCATGCGCAAGGCTTTGTGAGGTGAAACCATGTTGACTGGCGCGATTGACGGCGGCGGCACCAAGGTGATGACGGGAGTGGTGGACGAAAACTGCCAGGTCGTATCTCGTCGAGTGGAAGGCGTTCCGACGGGCGACATCCCGGGGTATTTCGCCCGTTGCGTGACGATGCTACGCGAGTGCGTCGCGGAAGCAGGCGTGACATTGGCAGATTTGCGGGGAGTAGGCATGAGCATACCCGGCATGACTGACGGCAAGGACTGGGTCTATGGCTCCCCCTCTGCCGGCTGGGGGAGTTTTTCAGCGTTGTCGCTCCTGGTTCCTTTGCTTGGCTTGCCCAAGGAATCCATACGACTTGAGAACGACATCAACGCCTGTGCCTTGGCGGAATTACGCTATGGCGGCGGCGGTGATGATTTCGTCTGGCTGACGATCAGCACGGGAAACGGCGGCGCGGTGGTCGCCAATGGTTCATTGGTACACGGAAAGTCGTATTGTGGCGGCGAATTGGGTCACATCAAGGTTGAGTACGATTCGCCGGAGCTTTGCGGCTGTGGCGCCTATGGTTGCCTTGAGGCGCACGCATCGGGCCCAGCAATCGCGCGGATGTGCCGTCAAGCCGGGCTGAACGTTGACGCGGCGGGCTGCGCGGAATTGATTCGCAACGGCAATCCAATTGCCAAGGCGATATATGAGCGCGCGGGGATGTACTTAGGACGCGCCTTGGCTCAGCTGGCGAATATCCTGAACTTCGAGAAGGCCTACATCGGTGGCGGCGTCTCGCGGAGTTTGGACCTGCTCTTGCCGGCCATCCGCGAGACCTTTGAACGCGATGCCTTGCCCGAACCACGGAAAGCGCTGATCGAACGCACGCATCTTGGCTACGACGCTTCGCTTTTGGGCGCGGCGGCACTGTTCGGCTAGGGGTAACGTGGCAACCTCGCCGGAGCCGCGCCACCGCAAGCCCTGACTCGTTGACCGGCTACGGGTCGGAAGGGGGAGTGCGAAATGAACGGAGGATGGGGGACGGGTGGGATGAGTGGGCTTGGCGCTTCTGTTTGCGGGGTCATGTCACGCTGCGGGCTACAAGCCCGCAGCACGGCCAGGAGATGGATGATGTGAGGTGTGCGGCTGGTGGGGCGTGTCCGAAAGCGGCTGGAAGCCGCTTCTACTCTGCCGGGAAACAGACGCTACGGACTGGGCCTTGGTTCTCCAAACAACCAACCTTG
>JAAZKQ010000320.1 GCA_012799755.1 Lentisphaerota bacterium
CTGTCGCCTCTTTGGTTTTCAGCGCTGAAGGCGCAAAACATACCAGCCCAGGGCAAGCCGCGCTGAAAGCGCGCGCCGCCCTGGGTGGAGCGACCCTCCGAAACAGCACGCTGAAGGCGTGCCGCATAGCAGACACGAAGAATGGCTTCCATTGCAAGGCAACAGAAAATGGCCAATTATCAATCGCTGACCGCTTACAGCGCAGCAAAGTTATTTTCCGTCACGGCTTTGTTTTGTCCAGCGTCTGGGCTATACTTGAAGACATCTTCGGGAAAGGTCAGTGGCTATGGGAACATCGTCATCTCTGTTTGCTCAGGACTGGTCATCGCTCACGGCCGGCGATGGCGCGGTAGCCATGGCGCACGCACTGCAAGGGCGCATTTTCTGCGAACTCGACGGTGAGATGGTCCACCGCTATGACGCCGCCTTGGCAGCGGCGCCGGCTCCAGATAGCTTCAACAACCTCGGTGGCAATTCGCTATGGCCGGGCCCGGAAGGCGGCCCCTACGCATTCAATTATCCGCCGGACGAAAGCGGCTGGTACGTCCAGCCGGCAATCAACAGCCAACCAACCATCGCTGACACATCGACGCCCGGGCGCCTTGCCGGCGGCAAAGTCATCAGCCTGCAAAACCGCCGTGGCGTGACGCAGCGCTTCGACTATCACCGCAGCGTCATCGCCCGCCCCAGCCGGGACGTATGCGCTCCCTACGGCATCAAAGGCTTAGTCTATCATAGCGTTGACAAACTGGTCGCACAAGCCCCATCCTCAACAGACGACATGCTCTTCTGCGCCTGGTCGCTGGAGCAATTCCCCGGCGGCGAGGGCGTCATCGCTTTCGGCGTCACCAACGGTGACGCGGCGAAAGCCATCAACTGCGACTACTACGGTCATCCCGGCGCACGCCTGCGTTGCGAAGGCCGGCTGTTTCGCCTCGCCCTCGGCGGCAAGGACCGTTTTCAAATCGGCATTGCCCACCACAGCCAGCCCAAACTCATCGGCGCCTACGACCCGCAGCGCAGCCTGCTGATCATCCGTCGCCTCAGCAAAGTCACTGAAAACGGTCTCTATTTCAATATTGCTGACAATGATCAGCCACACGGGCCTTTCAGCGCCGCTGATTCCTATAGTATCTTCAACGGCGGCGAGCTGGACTTCTTCGAACTGGAAACAATCGCGCCACTTCACTGCGACGCGGCTGAACGCGGCACTCATAGCACGCTTTGTACCGACACGCTGATCTTCAAAGGCACTCCCGGGCGACTCGGACGCTGTCTGGAAGAATGTTTCGGCGTCCCGGCCACCACTATCATCGGAGAACTGTAGACATGAGCAACATCAAGGTCGTTATCGGCATTGACTGCGAAACGGACATCGGTAGCTGGACGCCGTGGTACGAAGGCATGGCCAATGGCACGCCCATTATCCTCGATATCTTCCGCAAACACCAGGCGACCGGCACCTTCTATTTCACCGGAGACGCCGCCCGCAAAAATCCCGACATCGCACGAGCCGTCAGAGACGCCGGACACGAAATCGGCTGCCACACGCTCTTCCACGAAACCATCGGCGACGCGCTCTTCGACATCCCCGGCATGATGCCCATCCTGCCCGAGGAAGTGCCCCTGCGCCTCAAGTTGGCGACGGAATGGGTCGAGGAAGTCGCAGGCGTGCGCCCCCTATCCTTCCGCTGCCCGCGGCTCTTCGGTTCGACGGCCGTGGTCAACGCCCTTGAAGCCCTCGGCTACCTTACCGACGCCAGCTACCCCATGTACTTCTACCGGGAACGGCTGACGCCATACCACCCCGCAGCCGACGATTGGACCAAAGAGGGCTCGCTGAAACTGGTCGAATTGCCCAATTTCGCTGACATGGCCATGGATTCCCGGGACGAGTTCGGCCGTGACCGCGATCAATGGCCGCTCTTCCGCACCGCCGGCGCCGACGAACTCATGCGGCACATCAACAGCTATATTGACTTCTGTGCCCGCAAGCAAGTCGAGCCTTTCCTCTGCTTCTACTTCCATCCCTGGGAGTTCTGGCCCATGCGCGAGGGCCTGATCCACTATGGGGAAGGGGCCGTCCTTCCCGACCCCTTCATCGTTAAAAATTGCGGCCCATACGCCGCCGAACAATTCGACCTGCTCCTGTCGCGCCTGAAAGCGGCCGGGGCGGTATTCCACCAGGCAAAAGACATCACCGCGTAGGAGAATCACCATGTACACCATCCCGAAGAACGAGTATGCCGAACGCATCGCCAAATTCCAGGCCAATCTCCAGGCCGCCGGCCTTGATGCCGCGTTGGTCCACGGCAACGAAGCCGACTGCGCCAACGTGCGCTATCTCTGCGATTACTGGCCGACCTTCGAGGCCGCCGCAGTGTTTGTGCCCGCCAAAGGCAAGCCCGTGCTCATCATCGGCCCCGAGAGCGAAAAATACGCCCGCGGCCGCAGTCTCATCCCCGACATCTGTCTGATGATTGAATATCGCGAATCCGCCGAGCCGAACTACCCAGGCATCGCCGTCTCCCATTATCCCGACGTCGTCGCCATGTCGGGTTGCGGCCCCTTGCGTAAGCTGGGCATTGTCAGCTACAGCATTACGCCGCTGCCGGTGCTGGATGGGCTCAAGCGCGATCTCCCCGGCGTGGAGCTGGGCAAGGCCGACCATCTCTTCGTGCCCATGCGCTTCAACAAGAGCGCCAACGAACTGGCTTGCATGCGCCGCGCCTTCGCCATCAGCGAACTGGCCGTCGAGGCCATTCTCAACGAGCTCAAGCCCGGTATGACCGAATTGCAGGTCATTGGCATCGCCCAGCGCGAAATCTACAAGAACGGCGGCGAGTACGAAGGCCACGCGCTCTACTGCTTCAGCGGCCAGCGCACCAACAACGCCATTTGCCGGCCAACGCACAAGGTCATCAAGGCCAACGAGATCATCCAGCTTAACATCGGCGCCCGCGTTGCCGGCTATTCGTCCAGCGTCGGTCTGCCCCTGTCCATCGGCAAACTGCCGGCGGCTGAAAAGCGCCTGGCCGAATTCGGCTTACAGGCGCACATCAAGACCATGGAACTCATGCAAGCCGGCAAAGCCGCCGCCGCCGTGGTCAAAGAGTACGAAAGCTGGGTCAAGGCGCAGGGCTTCGGCCAATACTTGCTCTATGGCCCCTGCCACGCCATCGGCATGATGGAGGTCGAGCCGCCATGGATGGAATCAACCTCCACCTTCAATCTCGCCGAAAACATGACCTTCCAGGTTGACACCTTCTTCACCTGCGACACCTTCGGTCTCCGCTGGGAAAATGGCGTCATCGTTCAGAAAAACGGCGTTGAAAAAATGTCCTCCAAGTTCATGCGCATGATCGAGCTGTAAGCCATACGCACGACATAAGTAACCACCAACAGCACCCCAATCGCCCGGCGCGGCCCAAACCGCCCCGGGCGATTTTTGTAACCAGTCACCCATTGATACCAGTCGTGCCGGTAGTCATTTTCTGCTGTTGTGCCTTTACAAGGCACTGCCTCATGGGGAGCTCGCCACCCCAGCCTGAAGGCTGGGGTTAAGCATAGTTAAGCGCCTACGGCGCCAAAAAGTCCATTTGCTGACATCTTGGTCCACAATATCAAAGAGTGACCGCTTACGTGAGTTTCCTGCAAATTGTCCCCGGTGTATTCCCCACCGGGATGGCTACTGGTATGTGGTGCTCTTTTAGGGCACTGGTATGTTTTGCGCCTTCGGCGCTGAAAACCAAAGAGGCGACAGGAAAGCGCAAACACACCGGCCTTCCTACACCAAGCAGCC